>JAFARV010000745.1 GCA_019245255.1 Acidobacteriaceae bacterium
CTCGACGTCGTCGGTACCGGCTATCGCGCCGATGTCAAAGGTAAGATCGCGACCTTCATCCTCGGGTATTCGCATCCGATCGAGTTTCTGCTTCCGGCAAGCGTTGACATGAAGGTCGATAAACAAACGCATCTCATTCTGACCGGACACGACCGCCAGGAACTCGGCCAGGTCGCAGCCCAGATCCGGGCGCTGCGTCCGCCCGATCCCTACAAGAACAAGGGCGTACGCTACACCGGTGAAGTGCTCCGCAAGAAGGCCGGCAAGACGGGAGCGGGAGGTAAGTAATGGCTCAGGATTCAAGACAAGATATTCGTAAACGCATCCATGAGCGGATCCGGCGCAAAGTTGCCGGCTCCCCGGAGCGTCCGCGTCTCGCGATTTTCCGCAGCCTGAACCATATCTACGCGCAGGTGATCGACGACGGTCAGGGACATACCATCGCCGCCGCTGCCTCCACCGAAAAGGATCTGCGCGGCAAAGGCGGTAATGTGGCGGGCGCCAAACTGATCGGCAAGCTGGTTGCCGAGCGGGCTAAAGAAAAAGGGATTACAAGAGTGGTGTTCGATCGCGGCGGATACCTCTATCACGGCCGCGTGAAAGCATTGGCCGATGCAGCCCGCGAAGCGGGACTGGAGTTTTAGTCGATGCCAATCAACGGAACAAACAAGCGACTGGATTCGCAAAACCTGAACCTCAAGGAACAGGTGGTCAGCATCAACCGTGTGACGAAAGTCGTCAAGGGCGGTAAGAATATGAGCTTCTCGGCGCTGGTCGTCGTCGGCGACCCGGGCGCGAAGGTAGTCGGATTCGGCACCGGCAAAGCCAAGGAAGTTCCTTCGGCTATTAAGAAGGGGATCGAAGCCGCCAAGAAGAACCTGCGGAAGATCCATGTGCTCGAGACCACCATCCGGCATCCGGTCCTCGGCCGCTTCGGCAGTGGCCTCGTTTTACTCAAACCGGCGCCCGAAGGTACTGGTGTGATCGCCGGAGGCCCCGTCCGTGCCGTCATACAAGCGGTCGGTATCCCCAATGTTTTGACCAAGTCGCTTGGGTCCCATAACGCCCATAACGTCGTCAAAGCAACCATCGCGGCCTTGGAGCAGCTCTGCGACAAGCACGCCGTCGCCGATCTGCGCGGCCTACCGATCGAACGGCTGTAGAAGGAAACGAAACATGGCTGAGGGAAAAATCAAGATCAAGCTGGTGCGCAGCCCCATCTGTACGCCGCAGAAACATAAGGACATCGTGAAGTCGCTCGGACTTCACACCCTGAACCGCGTAGTCGAGCGCCCTGATACGCCCGCGTTCCGTGGCATGGTGGCGAAGGTCCCGCACCTGTTAGAGATAGTGAAGGAATAACTCAGGCAATGAACCTTAGCAACTTAAGGCCTCCCAAGGGCCAAAAGCACAAAAAGCAGCGCATCGGCCAGGGCATGGGAAGCGGTCGCGGAAAGTATTCAGGCCGCGGCGCAAAAGGCGCCAAGTCTATCTCGGGCTACAGCAAGATGCGCGGCTTCGAGGGCGGCCAGATGCCTCTCCACCGCCGCCTGCCAAAGCGCGGTTTTACGAACATTTTTCACAAGGAATACGCCATCATTAACGTCGCATCGCTCGAGGCGCTCGATGGCGATACATTTTCGCCCGAAACGCTTTTGGAACGTGGCATCATAAAGAAGCTGAACTCAGGTTTGAAGGTTTTGGGAAACGGCGAGCTGACCAGGAAAATCAGCGTTCGGGCGCATGTCTTTTCGAAGTCGGCGCTGGAGAAAATCCAGAAAGCCGGGGGCAGCGCCGAAGTAATCACGAAAGCCCCAGGTGGGGCAGGCCCGCGGCCTGCGCCGGCCTCTTAGGCCGGCCCGTAACCAGCAATCTGCCGGGAGGCAACTCCGGCCGGAAGAGTAAGAAAGTCGATGACTAAGTTTTTCGAAGCCCTTGCCAACATGTTCCGCATTAAGGACCTGCGGAACCGGGTTCTGTTTACGCTTGGCCTTCTGGCCGTGTATCGGATTGGGGCTTTCATCCCGACTCCCGGGATCGATCACCAGCGCTTCCTCGAGTTCTTCCAGCGGAATGCTTCGGGCGGCTTCTTAGGGTACTTCGACCTCTTCAGCGGCGGCATGCTCCGCCGTATGACCATATTTGCCCTCGGGATTACGCCCTATATCACGGCTTCCATCATTCTGCAGTTGTTGACCGTCGTCATTCCGACCCTCGACAAATTGCAGAAAGAGGGCGAACTCGGGCGCCGCAAGATCACGCAATGGACCCGGTACTTGACGGTGGCACTCGCCTTTGTTCAGTCGATCGGTATCGCCTTCACGCTGCAGAACTCGGCCGGCGGCTTCGTCCTGAATCCAGGCATCGGGTTCATCTTCATGACCACCCTGACCTTCACGGCGGGTTCGGCATTCATCATGTGGCTCGGAGAACAGATCACCGATCGCGGCATCGGCAACGGCATGTCGCTCATCATCTTTGTCGGCATCATCGTCGGGCTTCCTCGCGCAATTATCAGCATCTACCGCAATACGTTCATCACTCATCAGTGGAACGTTGTGCAGATGATCATCATACTCGCGGTCATGGTCGCGGTGGTCGGCGTTTGCGTTCTGAAAAAGCGCGGCGAGCGGCGCATCCCGGTTCAGTATGCCAAGCGCGTGATGGGACGCCGGATGATGGGCGGCCAATCGACGCATCTGCCTCTCAAAGTCAACGCGGGCGGCGTCATCCCGATCATCTTCGCCTCATCGCTGCTGGCCCTGCCCCAGACAGCGCTGCAGTTCCCGGTCGTTAAGAACAGCCGCTGGCTTAGCGACACGCTCGGCTGGTTCAGCGGTAACGAACCTCTCTACTACATCGCTTTCGTTGCGCTCATCGTCTTCTTCTGCTTCTTCTACGTTTCGATCATCTTCAATCCCAATGAAGCAGCCGACAACATGCGTAAGTACGGCGGCTTCATTCCCGGCATCCGGCCCGGCAAAAACACGGCCGAGTACATGGATAAGATCCTTTCGAAGATCACCGTAGTCGGCGGTCTTTATCTTTCGATCCTCGCGCTGATCCCCCAAATGATGTGGTCCGGGATTAAGCTGCAGCACCTGCCAATCGCCGGGGGATGGATCGATGCGCACTTCCCGCGCTTCATTCTCGACGGCGTGGGCGTACAGTTTTGGTTCGGTGGGACCTCCCTGCTGATCGTGGTCGGTGTGGCCATGGACACTGTGAACCAGATTGAGGCACAGCTGATCATGCGGCACTACGAAGGCTTCACTCCGCGGGCGGGCCGCATCCGCGGCCGTCGCAGCAGTACGAGTTAGCGTTGAGTGAAGATCCAGTAAAGGCGCAGCCACCGGTGATCGTTTTATTTGGCCCTCCCGGCTCGGGAAAGGGAACTCAGGCAAGATTGTTGCAAGACCGCTTCGGATGGCCGCACGTTTCGACCGGTGATATGTTACGTGGGCATATCGCGGCCCGCGACACCATCGGATCCGCCATGGAATCCCTGATGCGTGCCGGCAAACTCGTTCCGGATGAGCTCGTCGATGGCAT
>JAFARV010000859.1 GCA_019245255.1 Acidobacteriaceae bacterium
GAATGTTCGATCAGTCTTGGTTCAATAGCGTCTGGGAAGGCAAAGTGACAGCGAGCGATGCGCTTCCGTACATTTTTCCGTACACGCATTCTGAACCTGGCGCGGTTCGTTTCTAAGTCGTTGATTTGTATGGTGGGCGCGACAGGACTCGAACCTGTGACCTCCTGCGTGTGAAGCAGGCGCTCTAACCAGCTGAGCTACGCGCCCGGGGGCATAAACCTCGATTTTAAACTACGACGCTGGAAGCGTCGCTGTGGGACCCTGAACTCATGGCAAATTCGAGGTTTACAGCGGTATTCAGCGATATTGGCGGCGTTCTCGGAACCAACGGCTGGGACACTGCATTGCGAATGAAGATTGCGGCTCACTTCCGCTGTGACCCGGACGAAGTGCAGGGACGGCATCGCCTCATGTTCGACAGTTATGAGCGCGGATACATGACTTTTGAAGCCTACATCCGACAGGTATTTATGTTCCGCCCGCGGCACTTCACGTGGGAAGAAGTGCGCGATTTCGCTTACAACGAATCGATTGCGTGGGATCAGAACATTGACTTACTGCGGCAACTGAGACGGCGGAATAATATCACCCTCGCTCTAATCAGTAACGAAGGTCAAGGACTGACCGAACATCGGGTAAGTAAGTTTGGTCTTCGCGAAATCTCGGATTTCATGATCTTCTCTTATTTTGTCCACCTGCGGAAACCAGACGCCGAAATTTGGAAACTGGCGCTGAATCTGGCACAGGTCTCACCCGCCGAGTCCGTTTATATCGATGACCGCAAGATCTTCGCGGACGTCGCAGCTCAACTTGGTTTCAAATCCATCCATCATGAAACGCTCGAAAGAACTCGCGCTCAGTTGCAAGACTTGGGTTTCATACTCGAATAGCACGCAGCGATAGTCTTACTCGCGGCGTGAGCTTCGCTCCGTTTTCTCACGACATCAATTCCACTTTCGCGAACGCCTAAAGCCGAATTTCATCCCTAAGATTAATCCGACGGGTAGTGCCTTCTGCACAGCTGAGATGCGCCTGAAAGTTGCCGCACTAGCTTGGCAGATCGCTCGATAAACGTCTGCCGAAACTCCAGGCCCAAGCGGCCGGACGGGCACGCGTGTGTCCAGCGATTCAGACACTACCATGCACTATTTCGGCAATCGCTTTATCTCGCTGTTTTCCAGCGTTCTCACGATTGGTTTGGCAACGTCCATTCCTGCAACACCGCAAAACGCACCCGCTCCGGGGATCTATCAAATCACTTCACACCTGAGCAGCTTAGCCGTAGACGTTTCCGGCGCGTCTCAATCGAGTGGAGCTCTCATCGACCAGGCTCCGTTCTCCGGGCTCAATCAGGAGTGGCAACTCCTCCCAACAGGCGATGGTTACTTCGCAATTGTTTCGATGAACAGTGGGCAAGCGATCGAGCCGCAAAGTGGATCGACGGCAGCGCACGCACATCTTGATCAGGCGTGGCACTACGGACCGGCACAAGAGTGGGCCATCAGCCCGGCAGGGAATGGATTTTTCAAAATCATCTCCCGGAGCAGCGGCTTGGTAATGGAGTTGTCCGCACCGGCAACAAGCGCAGGAACGGTACTGGATCAGGCTGGCGATGCGGGAACACCCGCGCAGCAGTGGGCGTTGACGCCTGTGAAACTGCCCAGCGTGCGCGATTTCGGCGCAAAGGGTGATGGGCAATCCGTGTCCGACGCGAACGTACAGGCGCAATCGCCAACGGTTTCAAGTGGGACGGCTCATTTCACTGCCGCAGATACAGGTAAATCGGTTATCTGCGTCAAGTGCGCCTACAACGGGAGCGATGCGGTAAACCTCATCAGTCAAATTTCAAGCGTTTCAGCAGACGGTCACTCGATAACACTCGCAGATACTCCCACCAACGCGGTGTCCGGAGCAACTTTATACTGGGGCACGCCGGATCTCGACGCGTTTACGAGTATGTATCAGAGTTACTGTAATGGATCGATATCCGGAAACGTGATGTACGTGCCGCCAGCACAGAATTCGTTCTACATGATGCTTTCCTCTTCTGGCAATGCCACCTGGGTTTTGGACAGCTGCGGCGGTTGGGACCTTGTGGGAGCAGGGTCCAGCTCGCAACTTCTCGGTGATGCGGGCGATTACGAGATGATCACGGTAACCAGATCTTCCGCTAACTCTGTTATGAGTGGTCTGCAGATCAAGAATGTGCATACAGTCGGCATAAACAACCCGGACTACTATTGGTTCGCGGTTCATTTCGACGATGCGACCGAAATGCGCATTCTGAACAACATCGTGGCCGGCGCTCGGTGCGCACTACAAATGGATGATGGCGGAGATCACATTGAGATTGCGGCTAATCAATTTGTGGCAAACAACACCTCAGGCGTAAACGCAAACGGTACTACTTCGCAACTGGTCCAGTTTGTGAATGTTCACGATAATTTCTTCACCGGTACCGTTTGGATGGACAACGACGGCGGTACGGGTCACGATGTCAATCTGGAGGACACCGGGAACGTGCAGGTCGTCCACAATCGGTTCATCGATAACTCAACAACAGTACCCGGCAGCTCCGCCATTCAGGCTTCAACTGAAGAGTACGTTGGCAATCTTTCGAACGTGCTTATCTCCGGGAATGTAGCAACTCTGATCGGTAATTCATCGCAGACTGGGAATGTCTGCATGGACGCAGACAGCGAACCAGGCAATACGACCACTAACTATGTTGTTTCAAACAACACTTGCGACGGTTACGCTATGGGCTTCGGGTGGTCCGGTCTCGACTCCCCGAACCAGATTACCGGAGTGGTAATCAAAGGCAATTGGTTCAAGAACGTGGCCGGTATGCAGAGTGTTGCCGGAAATGGCGGAATCTACTTTGGCGGGCTTTCTATGGCTCATCAGGGGGTCACCATCGTAGGCGATGAAATCAACGGCGTATACAATTCAACCTTGCCTGGCGGCCCTGGAATTACAATTAACCGTCTGGACGGCGTCATCGTGGAATACAACTATATCTCTTACATGCCCCAGCAGGGAATTGCGCTTAACGGCGTGCAGAACAGCTCGATTATTAGCAACGATGTCCGCTCAAACGGTAATCAGGAAGCGAATACCTTTGACGGGATCAGCTGTATGAGCTACTCGCAGACATGCTCGGGCAATACTTTTACCGGTAACACGGCATATGACGATCAAGCGCATCGAGCGCAACGGTATGGAATGTACTTCGCAAGCGACTCCACCGGAAATGTTGTAAGCGGCACGAGGTATCCGGCACCAGGAAACGTCAGCGGAACTATCTTGAACCTCGGCAAGAATACGATTCAGCCGTAGTTTCGGGCAAAAATCTCCTAGCTACTTTGGGCAGCACTGCTGAAACCAGCAGAGCTGCCCACTGCTCATTTAGAACAGTGCTTGCTCGCGTCGGCCAGCCAAACTCCGAGCTGAGCCATCCGCCCCACAGAGACCCAGGACAGCCTCTCGTCCTCAAATACGAACGCCTCATTATTGCGGCTAAATGGCCGCAATTTCACCCTTCGCTCAAATCGAGCTAAGTCCTTTGTTTTCTGGCGGTGAGGGTGGGATTCGAACCCACGGAACCCGTAAAGGTTCAACGGTTTTCGAGACCGCCCGATTCAACCACTCTCGCACCTCACCTCATCTCTAACTTAGCAGTTCCCCCAAATTTGCGCGACGGTCAGCACGCTGATTGCCTCATGCCGCTCTGCGCAGCCATTCTGATTCAGCAGCTTTCATCGCCAAAAGTTTTCGACAATCATGAGGTCGCGACTTCGATGCTCGACTTTCGGGAAGTACATTAGCCGCGCAGTTACTCGAAAAATGACGGCGACCCGGTTGAAAAGACTGCAAAGCTATCCATCGTAGTTGTTCCCCTTGCCGCTGATGTCAACGGCCATGGTGTTGTAGCTGCTCGTGATACGGCCAATATCGAGAGTCAGATCGGTAAGCGAGTTGTATGCGACGTGCGGTGAAGCCAGCGATCTGAACGGCGGTGAGATCTTAGATCGGCGCGATCTCGACCTCGCCATGACACACTGTAACCTCAGTGCCTGCGCTGCAATCCAGGGAAACCGGCAAGGCGGGTGGCCCGGGATTCCGACGGGCGGCTATCTTCCGCACCAACGGAATCCTTTAGATCCCAGAGACGCAGATTGTGTGTCCCTAGCATTAGATCGTCAGCACAAGCTGCCGTAGAACGGTCGCATGATCGAAATAGACTTTTTCGCAGATTAGCCCTTCGCCGTCAAACAAGAAAATCAAAGCCGCGGAAACTTCCATCATTTTTCCGGTTGCCGCAATGCCGGCCCACTCACCGCGGTGCGTTCCCCCGAATCGACACTCTACGATCACGGCATCGTCTGCGTGGTGCAGCGCGGTTTTCTCCAGATAAAAGTCTGGGAAAGCAGTGAGAAGGGCTCCGAGTAATCCGTTTACTGCTTCTGTACCATCGGCGACAGCACCGAGTGCCGGCACTTCATACCGCGGATGCTTGAAAGTCTTGAGGGCGGCTGTGACGTCGTGCCGAATAGCTTCAGCCTCAATGTGCTCGTTCACAATCGACTCGCGCTGTGCCCTATTCGTCTCCGCAACATTACTCGTCATAACATGCTCCCCGGGCTTAGTATATGCGAATAAACGTTATGGCGATGGGGCTCTATCTTCGGCGGCCCGATCATCGCGACGGCTATTCTCGACCTTTGCGTCCTTTCCTATCGCGTCCCCCGGTTGAACAGGATGAATGAAGGCGCATCGCTCCGCGCTACCGCTAAATCGACTCGCCCGTCAGCATTCAGATCACCGCTGGCCATCCCATAAATTGTCCCTTTCCCGTCCCCAAAGGGATGCGCTTCGAACTTGTTCCCAGATCCCTTATTGAAATAAATCACGCCGGGCGAGTTGACATAGCCGACCACCAGGTCCGGTCGGCCGTCTCCATTCAGATCCGCCGCGATCATTGAGTACGGCAATGCTCCTGGTCGCTCGAATTGAACACCATCGGAGAACTTGCCCGTCCCATCATTGAAGTAAACAAAGCAGCCGAGCTTCTCGGGACAGGCTGCAATGTCAGGATGGCCGTCGCCGTTCAAATCAGCGATAGCAATCGCGCGGATCGATGCTGTAGCGGGTCCCCACGGTTTGCCTTCCCCGTTCAGCTTGTCATTGAAAAATACCCGGCTCTGGCAATCATCGCGGCACGAAAAAACTATGTCGTTCAAGCCGTCGCCGTCCATGTCCGCATCAGGATGCTAGCCGCGCTTGGTGTATCGCGTAGCGGATTACACTTGAAATGCAGCTTTCCGTCGTTATAGCAAACGTAAGATGTTGCGCCGCGGTTCGCGACCGCGATGTCGGGATACCCGTCCCCGTTAAGAACCCCGACCGCAGCATTTCGGGTTGGCCATTTAGGATCGCCATACGTTCCGCCGACCTTGAAATGCCCGGTCCCGTCGTTGACGAGAATCAACTTAGGATCTGGAGAGTCGTTGCTCAACACAATATCGAGATGCCCGCTCTTGGTCATATCAGCAAGGGAGCCGGAATAGCTCTTCACGGCGTTGCTTGGCAGTTGTGGTCCGGGAGTGAAATGGCCCTTCCCATCACTGAAGAAAATCCTCGTCGTAAGTTGCCAGTGGCGGCCTTTGACCAATACGATGTCGGGGAAACCGTCCCCGTTCAGGTCACCAATGCTGACGTTTGAAGAGGTTTCCGAGACAGTCTCAAGGGGGAAGACTTCGAATTCCGGTACTCCGGCGAAGCAGACGAGGGCAAACACGACGCATCGGGCCCGGAATACAATTTTCGCGCCGCGCATACGCAGATTCTTGCATGACCGCACCCTGTCAGCCGCTTACACCGAAAAATCCATCCCGCAAACAACGATTTCGCCCCTCCCGCGTGCTACGCTCTGGCAGGCTCACTGAACCGGCAGCGCTCGGTTCTAGTGGGCCATTTCATTTCAAAAGCCAAAGCCTACGATCCGCGCGCCCCGACGATGCTGCCCCAGCCAATTTTCATCCGTGAGTCGGTGAACTCTGGCAAGTCGGGAGGCGCTAAAGCCTTTCGGTTGTGCTTTTTAACATACACGAGCAGGGGGCGAGAAGGAGTGTTAGCATAACGAAGGTTGACGGGTGCTTGCGCCGCTTTAAGGCACGCACCTGCCACGGTTAGCTCTACAACTTTGGCACGCTCAGAACCTTGGCATGTCTCACCAAATTCCATTCCTTTAACAGGTCAGGAGGCCCTTCAGAGGGTAAGGCTAAATGAAGCGCAGAGACTTTATAAAAACCACAACAGCAGTAACGGGCGGAGTTTTTTCCGGCTTGTACAAGGCGTCAGGCGAAGCAATCCCCGAGCGTACGCCCGTTTCAGGGGAGAAGCCAAACATTCTCTTCATTTTGGTCGATGAGCTACGGTACCCGACTGTGTTCCCGGAGCACATTAATACACCGGGCAAATTTCTGGAAAAATACATGCCGCACGTCCACAGCTTATGGAGGCG
>JAFARV010000092.1 GCA_019245255.1 Acidobacteriaceae bacterium
CGTCGATACCTGCGGGTTCCATCGAGACGTTGCCGTTTATATAGTTGAGCCGCGCGACACGCGACGGCGGATCCTGCTGCGCGTATGCCGCGCTAGCGAAGATGGCGCAAAAAACTGCAAAATGAATGAACCTAAGTGCTCGCACCATAATTGGTGTCTCCCTGAAACCGTAGATGTGGCGCATCTAAGAGCGGTTTCCCCACCCGCAGTTCCAGTGGTTACTGTGAACCGAAATTAATTGGTAACCACTCTTTGGCCTGATCTTCGGCAAATTGCATCCCAGGCCGGAAGGTGCATTTTTCGCAGAGCCGTTTTTCCTAAGGCTGATGTATCAAGGATTTGCCTGGACGTGCTGCGCGCGGCGGGTGTAGACTACGCCAATGACCAAATACGCCTTCCTTTTCTTGACAACGGCGGCGGGAATTTTGCTCACAGGCTGCGCCCATGGTCCTCACGACCAGAATGAAACGTACGTCCTGGTTGCGGCGAACACAAAGATTTGGTATTGGCAAACGGTGGCGCAGGGACTGAACCGCGCGGCGTCCGAAATGAAGGTCAAGTCGGAGGTGGTAGGCCCTGACCGGTATGATCCACCAGCCGAACGCACCGCCTTATTGAATGTCCTTCAGGAAAAACCCGCAGGGATCATGATTTCTCCGGCCACCGCTAATTTGTTCACGAATGACATTAACACAGCGCTACAGCAAGGCATTCCGGTGATCACGATCGACTCCGACGACCCGCTGAGTAAACGGCTGTTCTTCATTGGCACGGACAACTACAATGCCGGAAGGCTCGGAGGACAGCTGCTCGCGAAGGAGCTAAGTGGAAAGGGTAATGTCGTCATGTTCACTTATCCGAACCAGCTCAATCTCCGCGAGCGCCAGCAGGGTTATTTGAGCGTTCTCGATAACTACCCCGCTATTAAGCTGACTCAAGCCATCGACATTAAGGGTGATCCGTCGGTTGCCTCCGACACCGCAAAAACCTTACTCGAATCGAAGGTAAAAGTGGACGCGTTTGTCTGTCTTGAGGCGACAGCTTGTCCCGCCATCGGCGACCTGGTAAGCCGATCCAACATGACTGGAAAGGTGGCGATCATCGCGATGGATACTGATCAGCGGACGCTCACGTGGATACAGAAAGGTGTCATCGCGGCGACCATTGCCCAGCGGCCGTACACAATGGCGTACTTCGCAACGAAGGTGCTGGACCAGATCCATCACAACCCCCCGCCGTCGTTGATGGAGGACTTGGCGAAGAACTCGTATTCTCCGCTGCCGTGGTTCATTGATACTGGCACATTCATCGTCGACAAAGATAACGTGAATGCGTACCTGCAGCAGAACCAGGCTCATGCCCCGGCCCAATAGCCGTTCTGCTTCGAGTCCCGATCAGCGCCGATCCGGCTGGGACGTCATCGTCTTGGCCGGGAAGAAATGATCGAAGTGTGCGTGCATCATGGCTGGTATGTCCAGCGGTTCAAAACGATCGAATAGCGCGGACCACAGCAAGCCGACTATCGCGGGTGCGAGCAACAGCTGAGGATATTTGATTGCTGCGGTATCGGCAAGCTCCCCGTTATCGTATGCCTGGCGGGCGAGCCGCCTGAAGGCTTGCAGGCCGGGCTCGACGACATCGCGAAAATAAAGTTCTCCCAGTTTGGGGAAGCGCGGCGCTTCTGCAATCACCAATCGGATGATCGCCACCCGGCGGGCACGGCCAGAACTCTCGACGAGCGGCGTGAGGCTTCGTTCCAGGAAGGTGCGAACCGGCTCGCCCGGTTGTAGCGGCGCACCAGCAGCCATCACCAACGGCGAGATCTCCTTCCGCACAATGGCCTCAAACAGGGCTTCCTTGTCCTTGAACCGCAGATAAATGGTTCCTTTTGCGACACCAGCGCGTCGTGCGATGTCCTCCATCCGGGTTGCTGCGAATCCGTGATGCGTGAATTCCTGAAGGGCCGCCTTGAGAATGGATGCGTCTCGGCTGGCCGCGGCGGCGGATCGCTTCTTTGCCGGGCGTTCCCGGGACACCAGCGATACTCGTTTTCGGCGCATACGACTTGATGATATGCTGCAAGATGAAGCGACTGACCGGCCAGTCATTTTTAAAAAGAGAGGGAAACGTGAACTCAGTTCCATTTCGTACCACGTGCTGTGTTGTCGGTGGAGGCCCAGCCGGCGTGATGCTGGGCTATCTGCTGGCCCGTTCCGGTGTCGCAGTCACCGTGCTTGAAAAGCATCGCGATTTCTTTCGTGACTTCCGCGGCGACACTGTCCATCCATCCACGCTCGAACTGCTGTACGAGCTCGGACTACTCGAGGAGTTCCTCAAACTGCGACATGAGAAGGTCACGTCGCTAAGCGCGACCGTCGGGGATTTCGAGTTCGAGCAGGCAAATTTCGAACGGCTTCATACCCATTGCCGCTTTGTCGCAATCATGCCGCAGTGGGACTTCCTCAACTTTCTGTCCGAACAAGCTAAGCAGTATCCGACCTTCGACCTTCGCCTCGAACATGAAGCCACCGATGTCCTATACGAGAATGAACGGATCACAGGCGTATCGGTCCGGACACCTTCGGGAACTGAACACATTCGTGCGGACCTTGTCGTAGCGTGCGATGGCCGCCACTCCGCGATGCGAGCCGCAGCCCATCTCCAGGTTCATGAGCTTGGTGTTCCGATCGACGTTCTCTGGTTTCGCATCAGCCGCGCCAGCCAAGATCCCGAGCAGGTATTGGGCCGCATTAATTTCGGAAAGTTGCTGATCTTGATTAACCGCGGCGATTACTTCCAGGCAGGTCTCGTGGTGCAGAAGAACTCCTTCGACCAGATCAAGCGCAAAGGAATCGAAGCGTTTCGACACGACGTCGCCCGCATCGCACCTTTTCTCGGCGAACGCGTCGCCGAGATCAAGTCCTGGGATGATGTGAAGCTGCTCTCCGTCCAGATCAATCGTCTTAAGCGATGGCATCGGCCCGGACTCTTATGTATCGGCGACGCAGCTCATGCCATGTCGCCGGTTTTCGGTGTCGGAATCAACCTTGCCGTTCAGGACGCGGTCGCGGCAGCTAACATCCTGGCGCGCCCGCTGCTAAGGAAAGAGAACACTGACCGTTATCTCGAACGAGTTCAGCGAAGGCGAGAGCTTCGGACTCGCATTACTCAGGGGTTACAGGTTCTTGCGCACGGAGCTTTCCGGTATATCTTTCGTTCAGAAGGTCCGCTGCGGCCCTCACGGCTATTCAAACTAGTGGCGCGGGCTCATATCGCGCAGCCCATCGTGCTGCGCGTCGTCGGTGTTGGAATCGTTCCTGAGCACGTCGCCGGCGCCGAACGCGAATCTCGATCGCTGGGCAGCACTCTCGCCCGCACCGTCGGGATGGCTGCCGGAATCGCCGCCGCAGCAACCGTGTTCTGGCTCGGTGTCAGGAGACTCCGTAACGATTAGTATTGATGTATGTCAGCAGGGCAGGGAAGCGGCTTCCGCATGCGCGGCGTGGGGATGTCCCGTATCGACGCCTTCAGTGATGTCGTATTCGGCTTTGCAATCACGCTTCTGGTCGTTTCGCTCGAAGTTCCAAAGAGCTTTGAAGAGCTGCGTGGGTCGATCACGGGCTTTCTCCCGTTCGCAATCTGCTTTACCATGCTGCTTCTTGTGTGGTACTCACATTACCAGTTCTTCCGGCGCTACAACCTGCACGACACATTGACCATAGTCCTGAACTCGTGCTTACTCTTCGTCGTTCTGTTTTATGTTTACCCGCTGAAGTTTGTGTGGTCGATCGCCCTGGGAAGTGCGAGGGCGCCGCTTACGGCCGAGGATGTGAAGCTGCTGATGCTTCTCTATGGGATCGGCTATACGTCGGTGTACGTTCTGTTCGGGCTCTTGTACATCCGGGCTTACTCGCTGCGCAGCCAACTTGATCTGAACGCGGTCGAATTACTCGCCACGAAAGCCTCCATTGTCGATCATTTCGGGCTGGCGGGCATCGGTGTACTCTCCTGTGCTATCGCCTTGCTCCTGCCGCCGGCGATCTGTCAGATTGCCGGATATATCTATTTCCTGATAGGGCCTTTCAAGTTTGTGCACGGCACATACTTTGGCAAGAAGCACCGCATGCTAGTGCGAACTACGCCATTGTTACATCACGTGTGAGCGCGCCCCGCCCGGGTGCACCACTCGAACAGCAACTCCCATTCGGCCATCTGGATCTTGCTCGCAACGTCTACCGCATCAGGGCCCAGCCGGCGTGCTTCTTCACACCAGTCGATAAACAGAAATGGGTCCCACGCTTTCTTTAGTTCCCAAGTCACCGGTACATCGTT
>JAFARV010000108.1 GCA_019245255.1 Acidobacteriaceae bacterium
CTGGAGAACCTGGGGACAATGGCTGTTGTAGAGGCTGCTTATCAATCGCTGCGAGAACGGCGCGCTGTGCTCATTTCGGAAATATCAGCTCGTAACTGTTAGTTCAGTGGATTGTGCGCGTTTTGCGATTCATGTAGTCCATCAGAAGGTAATTACCCAGGGTGTATGGCGTCGTGAAGTACGCCTTACCCTTGCACATCTGAGTGACCTTCTGTACGAACTGAACTAATCCGTAATCGCTCGCGAGCATGAACGTGTTGATCAGAATACCCTGCTTCTTACAGCGTGCGACCTCTTCGAGTGTCTGACTGATGACCAGGGGGTCGAGACCGAAGGCATTCTTGTAAATGCGTCCGTCTTCCAGCGTGAGCGCCGACGGTTTTCCATCGGTGATCATGACGATCTGCTTCATATCCTTTTTTTCTTGCGATAGCAGGCGCTGGGCAAGAATCAACCCGTCGCGGGTATTGGTGTAATAAGGACCGACTTGTACTCGCGCCAGTTCAGACAAACGCAATTCCTCAGCACTATCGTGGAAGAGCACGCAGCGCAGGGAGTCGCCGGGATACTGTGTCCGAATCAGATGCGACAAGGCCAACGCAACTTTCTTTGCGGGCGTGAAGCGGTCCTCTCCATACAGGATCATGCTGTGGCTGCAATCGAGCAGCAGCACGGTGGCGCAGGAGCTCTGATATTCAGCTTGATGCACATACAGATCCTGATAATCGAGTTCGAGCGGTAGTTTTAATCCTTCTCGCTGCATAGCCGAGAACAGTGTCGCGCTGACATCCAGATTCAACGTGTCGCCGAACTCATAGCATTTGGACCCGCCACTGGCGTCAATTCCTGTCGCCATATCGCGAGTGTCGTGGGCACCGAAGCTCGACTTTCCCAGCGAACCGAGCAGGTCTTTCAGGGTCTTAAAGCCCAGGAAGTCGATGGCCTTGTCCGTGACTTCAAAGCGCATTCGGGCTTCCGGTCCATTGGCGCCGCCTGGGGCAGAGGGCTGCGGCGGGGGCGGGCCCTCCATATTTATGTAACCGGCATCCTGCAGCTTGTCGATCAGGTTCTGAAGCAGTTGTTCGCGATGCTCCGCGGACATCTGCTGGAGTCGCTGCCGAATCTGCTCGGCCTGCTCGGGATCGAATAACTCGCCGCTTTCGAGCGCGCGTTCGATCGCCTTTCTAAGCTGATCTAGCGTGTGCTCATTCATCTCCGAAAACTGTAGATAGGGATCCTGGAAGCCGCTGCGCAGCAGGAAGTCAGCCAGCGCTTTCAACAGGTCCTCAGTATCGATTCCGAGATCCTGCTCCGAGTATTTCGAATATGAGACCCGCCTCACGCGCTGGCTCCTTTCGAGTGACCTATGCGCTATCAATTCAGGTTGCGGCGTCCGCCGCCGCCGCGACGGGGATCATAGCCTCGCTGATTGTAGTCGTCGCGATCGTCGCGCGGGCGCTCTTCCCGCGATGAGCGGTCCCCGGCGACGAATTCCAGCTCTTCATTGCGGCTGATGCGTTTGTGAGCGTACAGACCTTCCAGAATGAACTCGCCGGCGGAGGCGCGCATGGCATCGCTTTCGCTCTCTGAGAGGCCCACCTTGCGTGTCATACCCAAGAGGTCCTGTATGTGGCTGAGCTGTTTCACGACTTCCCGGGCCGGCATCGTCTCGTCCAACTTTAGTGAGCCGCCGAGCTCAAACCATTGCACGATTGCTCGCGTGTTTACGCCGTCGAAATACGAGTTGAAGACTTTCCCCACAGCACTGCGGATGATTTCCCTGGCGACGGTCTCTCCGCCTTTCAGTTCGCCTTCATACTCGAGCTCCAGCTTGCCGGTGATGGACGGTAATGCTGCGTAGATATCGAGTACTCGCGGCACGGCCTCAGGGTCTTTTGCTCTCAAAGCACGCCGCTCGGCATTGGAAACGACATTCTCAAGCACGCTGATGGGCAGGCGCTGCGAGACTCCGGACCGTTTGTCTACCCGCTTGTCTTCTCGCGCCAGAAACGCGATCTGTTCGATGATCTCGTGAATGTACGGCGGGATTTCGATTTCGGCCGGCGAACGACGACGAGTCCACGCCTCCTGCCGGGTGATCTGCATGCCGTGCGCGAGCGTGATCGGATAGTGGGTCCGAATCTCGCTCCCGATGCGATCTTTAAGCGGAGTAATGATCTTGCCGCGAGCGGTATAGTCCTCCGGATTGGCGGTGAACACCAGCATCACATCGAGCGGCAGTCTTACCGGGTAGCCTTTAATCTGA
>JAFARV010000134.1 GCA_019245255.1 Acidobacteriaceae bacterium
CAGATAAACCGCTTCAAATAACGGCTGCGAACATACTTCGAAAATTTCGAAGCTTAGTCTCGGTCGTATCCGAACGATTGGTAAATGCTCTCAGGGCCAATACTCTCTTGTTGTTTGGCCTCTTTTCTAAGTTTTGACCCGGTTTCCGGTAACCGACCCGCTGCCGCTAACATTTTATTCTGATTACCTCGAAGGCTTCAGCATATTCTTCCTGGACCTGAGTTCCTCTCAAGCGGGCTAAGCCTGCGACGAACTCCCAAGAGAAGTAAGATCTCCCCAGCTCGAGCTGAGATTGATAACACTGAAGAGCTTCCCACTTCCGCTCCAAGTGACTCAGCTGTATTCTTACGAACGCCTGCGCTGAGAAGGTGACGTGATTCCAAGGGAGCTCGTATCCCCAAACCGTCACGTCTTTGAATGCCCTTACCCCTTCTAAATGGACTACTTGATGGTCTTGATGCAAATCGGTGCCGGCGGGTAAGAACACACCTTGTGGCTTTACCTCGCGACGGAGTCTTATCAGCTCTTCCAAGACCTCTTGCCGGTGATATCCAAGCTGACGAACGGGATAATTGTAGACGAACGTCTTACTTTCTGGAATGCCTAGTGTCTTGGTAGCTCTAAGAAATTCCTGTCCGAGACGGTCTGGATTTGAGTTAGGCGGCAATGAAGCTTCGGCAGTAGAAAATGCAGCAATGTTGACATCAACACCCATTTCGAGAAACCTTGCTACGGTTGCTCCGCAGCCGAGTTCCGCGTCATCGGTGTGGGGAGCTAAGATCAGGAGGCGTTCAACCATAGCTGCCATCCCATTTGGCGAGACCGCTCGCGGCCGCTCTAGACTCACTTCCGATACCAGTTGCATGCAGTTAGATCAGCTTTCTACTGAACAGGTAAGCTTTCGACACAGATGGATAAGCTTTTTCCCTTCGGACTCCCATGAGTACAAAGCTATAACGCGTTCGCGCGCGGTTTTTGACATCGCTCTCAGTTTTGGAGTATCCGAAATGAGGGTTTCAATGGACTCACGAATCTGCTGCACATCGTGTGAGTCGACGTGGGCTCCGCAGCCCTCGATAATCTCGTTGAACTGCGGGAGCTGTGACGTGATCACGGGGAGGCCCGCGGCCATGTATTCGAAGATTTTAATTGGAAGGGCATTCCGATGGTTCGGCGCCGGATGATGCAGAACCGCGCCAATCTTAGCCACCTGGTAAAGCTCTAGCACTTCGGAGTACTCTTTCCGACCGAACCATTTCACATTAGGCGGCAGCGAAGCGAGAATTTCCTCCTGATAACTCTCCGTATGAAAAGGTCCAACGAGCCACAACTCAGCCTTGCTACTTTCCATCTCGCGAAAAGCTCGGACCAGTTCCGTGATTCCGCGGATTTCTTGCAAACCGCCTGCGTAGATCACTATGGGCCGACGCTTTTCAATGGGTATCTCCTTCTCACTCGGAGAAATGTCAGCCAGGGGCGCAAAGTTACGGACCAACACCGTCCGTCTCCTGGGAAAGCGCCAACGATAGGTATCGCCTACTACTATGATGCCGCTGAGGAGCCGCGAAGAAATCGCCTCCGCCATCCAAACGAGCGGAAACAGAACCCATCTCACAAAACGAGGCAGCCAGCGCTTTTGCAGAATCTGCATAGGCACGTTTTCGTGCGAATCGTAGATGACATTGTGCCTCAGCGAGCGTAACACCAGTCCGACCCACAGCAGTTCAGGGTCGTGAAAGATAAACAGAGCTTTCTGTCTTTGCCTGGCGCGCCTCAAGAGTTGCCACGAGAGGAGGGCGCGGCTCAACCGACTCTCGGGTTGCTGGAGAGCATCTATAAACACGCCTGCCAGTTTTTCTGAAGAGGGATGTGGGCCAATTACAGTAACATCAAAACCGGCTTGGGCAAGAGTCTTGGCTTCGCGATGAAAAATGCGGACATCAGTCGCACGGTGGACAGTTGTCAGCATTACGACCTCAGGTCCGTTGGCCCTTGAGCCGGCCCGGTCGGCGCTCCCGCGAAGGTCCGCCCCCGCCGCGGCGCTCATATGTGGTTCTGGTTTTGCACTGGCATGAGACCCACCTGCTGGTATCTCGATCGAACTGCACTGAGAAAAGTGCTGGCGGAGGTCCAGCTCTCGTCATATCTCCCGCGTTCGTCAGCCGAATACCAAAAAAGGTCCCCAATGCTCTCAGGTATCTGCCCGCCGCCAAATCCGGTCGGGTGCCAGAGAATGGCAATCCCTCCCCAACCAAATCGGCGACTCATGTCAAGAACCTGCGAAACCTCTGATAACCAACCCGATGGCGATGTCCGCTCGCGCCCAAAAACCAGGGCAACATCCATCACAACCAGTGGTATCTCGAGAAATCTCGCCGGCCGTTCCTCGGCAAAATAGTACGGCGGAAACGGAAAACAAGCACCGGCGCGAAAGCCAAGTGAATCCGACCAACCGAGCGAGCTATCGTACGCCGCGCCAGCAGCTTCGAGTTCCGGAATCAACCTTTGCATTGTGAATCGCAACCAGTGCTGTCGGTTTCCGCATGGATTACACCCCGCTGTTCGCAGTAATTGAAACTCTTCATTGAGGGTGGGGGGATTATCCATACTCGAGTAGGACCCGTGCAAGCCCGCTTCCATGCCGGATGTCGCCAGCAAATCTAGGCACTCAGCTAGGATGTGATCCTTTATGTCATAGTTGCCATCTCTGCGATGCGCCCGCCGGGGGATGACGAAGTAGGTCGCGCCTATTTTTCGCGTCACTTCACCACCCAGCAGGTTTGGAATCTGATCCAGTGGATTGCGTCCCCCAAAACCCGTCTGAATTGCGCGAACCAATAGCCGCGCCGCCAGACGGGGTCGCTTATGCGCCGCCAGCGCCGCTGCGGAGTTTTTTGCAAGTCGAGTGACTGCGTCCCAGCGTCCCCGAGGGAGGTAGTCAACATCGTGAGTAACAATGACGTGATGCTTAACTCCCGCAAGCAGTGGAATCGGCTCGTTAGCGCATGTGGGTTCAACATCCTGAATAACGGCTTCAAGAAATCGCATCGCAACCGCCGCATAAGGTACATACGGATCAAGCCCGTGGCGAAACACGTACTGCTTTCCTTCGCTTGTGGCGCTTGGACGCTCATTGACCTCAAGGCTGCACTCGTCTGCACAAGATACCCACTCAAATATCTCGCCCAGCCAATCCGGCTCGGCATCACCTTCCGGTGCGTAAAAAAGAAATGTATTTAGATCTCCTCGTGAAAATCG
>JAFARV010000217.1 GCA_019245255.1 Acidobacteriaceae bacterium
GCGCCGGTTTCCACCAGCAATTTCGAAAGTTCACTGTCAAACTGCCCGGCGTCGGTGTGCTCTAACACCTTCCCGTACCGCGGGCCCCAATCGTTCAATTCGAATTGGATACTTTGCAGCGCTTGTCTCGCTTCGGGCTTATACAAAAGAGGGCGAATCGCGTCGATTGCATTCTGCACTTCTTTGGCCCCTGTTTGGAAGATTCTCTTGTTCTTCTCGACCTCAGCAGGCTGTTTAAGCATGGAATACATAACCACACCTCTTTGGGCAGTGCGCATTTCATTCGCGAGTGACTCAATTCCGAGCGCAAATTCCACCTTTTTCGCGGTCTTATTAATCTCTGTGTCCAACTCATAGCTGAGTTTCCTCACGCTCCACAGGGAAGTCGCTCCAAAGACCGCCATCAGAACCAACATAGTTCCAAACGCGGTCATTAACTTCTTGCCGATTGTCATCCCAGATCTCATACAGTGAACTCTAAACCTACCTTCTAGGTACGCCAGCGAACATCCGCGGCGATACTAGTTTCCTGGTATTAAGTGAGACTTGATGAAGTTTGTCTCGCGATGTAAGGGCGCCACCAGGGGAGGATTTTTCTGTAAGTTAGCCGAATCGTCTGTATTCGGCTAGTGCTCCGTTTTGCACTGAGTTGGGATCCAGTTTCAAAGACGCCGAACGCGTCGCCAGCCGTCGGGCGCACGGCATGCTGGGATCTCCTGGATGGAGACCTCGAGCCGTGTGGTACCCCGCGAACGGCGTCGATGCGCGAGCCGTCCGCGATTGCAGCACGACATCCCCTCATATCAGAACGTGTATTTCAGGCCGAGCTGGACTTGCCGCATTGGCGTTTGAGTGGTGCTGATTGTACCGAAGTTTCGGTGCGCAGTTGTGCTTGGCTGCCCGGGAAATACCGAACCGGCGAGAATGTTGAGATTCGGCATTCCCCAATTCGGATGATTTAGCGCATTGAACGCCTCCAGGCGGAACTCCAGCAGATGCTTCTCGTTAAACGGCATTTTGAACTGTTTATGCATTTGCGCATCAATGTTGAAAATGGCTGGACCCTCAATGGTGTCGCGACCCACGTTTCCAAAGAAACCGGGCGGAGCCTCCACATACGCTGCCGGATTCAGCCAGCGGGAGGGCGTCCGGTTGCTCAGGTACGGACTGATGCCGGTCCAGTTCGGCCTGTCGTAGCCACCGTCCGAAGTCGCCGCATTGTCCACGCCTCCGATCGAGAGCGTCCCTGGGACTCCGCTCTGTAAAGTGAGGATTCCGCCGGATTCCCAATTACCTACCACGGCATTCACGAACGGGTTCCTGGGACTCCACTTCTTGCCTGTGCCAACAGGGAGATCGTACAAGACGGAAGTGACGAAACGATGGCGAACGTCAAAGGACGAAAGTGCCCGTTCGCACGTAATGCAGTCGCTGTTTTGCGGAAAGAGAGTGTCAAAGCCTTGAGTACGAATGCCGCTCGTGTCGTCAATTGATTTCGCGAATGTGTAAGAACCGATCACGCTGATTCCCTGGTTGAAGCGCCGCGTCGCTTTTCCGCTCAGCGAATTGTAATTTCCGTTAGCGCCGTCCTGGACTAACTGAATCACTCCGTAATTGAGAAAAGGAAGACGCGCGGATACGGGCGTTAAGGTTCCCTTTCCGATGTATCCGTACGGAATGGCTTGATTGGCATCCTGGAACCCGTATAAGTGACGGCTGACGGTCCCGAGATAGCCGGTCTCGAACACCCAATCATTGCTAACCAGTTGCTGCAGGTTGACCAGGTATTGCATCGTATAGGACGTCTTATGACTGTATGCATCGACATAGGAATAGGGAGGCGGTATTTGCGCGATGGCGCCGCCTCCTCCCGGAACCGCATTGCTATAG
This sequence comes from Acidobacteriaceae bacterium, assembly GCA_019245255.1. Taxonomy (GTDB): domain Bacteria; phylum Acidobacteriota; class Terriglobia; order Bryobacterales; family Bryobacteraceae; genus Bog-105. Next base: position 1,891 of record JAFARV010000217.1, read on the forward strand.
AAAAGGTTCGGCACACCGACAGTACCGCCGTTCTGGCCTGAAGTTTGGGTCACACGCCCCGCGATATTTCGCGCCATGTCAAAAACTGCGTTGCCAATGTCCTGGTTATAGAAAATTCCAAAGCCTGAACGAACCACCAGTTTCGAGTTCGGCGAGTATGCAATGCTGAACCGTGGCGCCCAATTGTCGTACGCCGTCTTCATAAGTTGATTTGTGAATTTACCATTGCTACACACGGGCGGAGGATTCGCCTCGCTTCCGTGTACGCCGCTCGGTGCGGTCCAATTAATCGATAGGCCTTGGTACGGGTTAGTGCAATTGCCCTGCCGGACGAAGTAAGGCCAAATAGACTGCGGGGCCTTGGGGGCGAAATACAGCTCGGGGATCGCCACCGTAAACTCGTTATTCAATGTGTCGGTCCAGGGCGGGGTCAATTCGTAACGCAGACCGAGAGACAGCGTAAGATTCGGCGTGATCTTGTATGTGTCGTCTATGAACGCGGCCTCGGCGTTACGTTGGTATTTCGCACTAGCGATGGCAACCGCAACGGTCGATTGGTAAAGATCACCCAACAGGAACTCGGCGAATGCGTCTCCGCCTGTGTGGGCGGAGCTTTGTGTGGCATTCGGCTGGAACACGAAATTACCGCGGGAAAACTGGTTACCCACCTGGTTAAAGTTCTGCCGGTCGTATTCGAAGCCAAAGCGGAAACTGTGTTTCCCATGGATCCACGACACGTTGTCGATCGCCTGTAAGGTGTTGTTGTTGAGAACGTAGGGACCATCGGTGCTATCGCCGATTGCGCTGAAACCGTCTCC
>JAFARV010000249.1 GCA_019245255.1 Acidobacteriaceae bacterium
TGTTTTCCGTTCTGCCCGGCGTCGAGAAGTGCCTCGACAATGGGCGAGTTCCGGCCCACGCGATAGAGCGTCATTTTGATCGCAAGCACATCCCGATCTTCGGCCGCGACCCGGAGAAAATCTACCACCGGCTGAAAGGAATCGAACGGGTGGTGCAGGAGAATGTCTTTCTGCTGCATCGCGGAGAAGATTTCCTGGCCCGCCGCGGTTGCAAAGCAGCTTGGCGTATTAGGTGTAAAAGGCTTGTCCTTGAACGCCGGACGATCAATGCTCAACAGCGCCCGCACGCGGCTCAGGTCGATGGGCCCGTCGACGCGGTAGACGTCATTGTGATCCAGCTCCAAATTGGTGGTCAGAACATCGACCAGCTCCTGCGGCATGCCGCTGTTCACCTGCAGTCGCACAGCATCCCTGAAACGGCGGCGCCACACAGCTTCCTGCACGCTCTCCAACAGGTCGTCTGTCTCAAGTTCTTGAATAGCAAGCTCGGCATCGCGTGTGACGTGAAAGAGGTTGGCGCTGACGATCTCCATCTCCGGGAACAGCATGCCGAGGTTCGCAATCACAACCTGCTCGAGCCACACGAAGGCAAGTTCGCCGCTTCGCGACGGAACGGGAACCAGTTGATTGAGAGAATCCGGAACCTTTACGCGGGCAAACCGCTCGCCTCCGTCCTCGCTGCCAACGACTGTTGCGACATTCAGGCTGAGATTGGAGATGTGCGGAAAGGGACGACCCTGATCGACAGCGAGGGGTGTGAGCGTTGGATACACAATCCGCTGGAAGTAATCATCGATCGAATGCCTCTGATGTGAATTGAGTTCATCCAGACCGAGAATGAAGATGCCTGCATCGCGCAGTGCCGGCATCAAGTCGTCCATCCACAATCGGTAAATCTCCTGGACCAAGCTGGTTACCTCGTGCCGTATAAGCTCGAGCTGCTCTCCGGGCGATCTGCCGTCCATGCTGATTTCGGTGGTTCGCGTCTCTATCTGCTGCCAGAGTCCGGCCACACGGACCATAAAGAATTCGTCGATATTCGAGCCAAGAATGGACAAGAACTTGATCCGTTCGAGCAGCGGATTCCGGGGATCCTGCGCCTCTTCGAGAACACGGCGCTGGAAGGCTAGCAAACTGAGATGAGGGTTCAGGTAAAGCTCGGGCGCATCAAGACGTAAACCGGTTTTGGCGATGTCGGTTCGCGCTGCCTGTCGCCGACGGGCGGCGGTTCGTGCTGTAGGCATGTAGGAGAAGTGGGTTTGGACTGTACCTATCTACTGTAAATCTTTTGTGTTTTCAATCTTCCACCCTATGGGGGGTGGCTCTTTAAACCCGTTCAGCGTGGACGCGAATCGCCCTGCGGCGCGCGACATTTTGAGTTGACCTGACTGTCACAGCTTGTTAGCATCAGAGTGCGGGGTGGAGCAGTCAGGTAGCTCGTTGGGCTCATAACCCAAAGGTCGCAAGTTCAAATCTTGCCCCCGCAACCAACTGTCTCAACCAGTTGCGAAGACATTTCTGAATGTGGCTGTGAAAATCCCCAACCAGCCTTTCGGACAAAGCTAAGATGCTCGATTCTCACGCCAGGTGAACTTGGATACCAGCGCGTCGAAGCTTTCCGCTGGATAGCAAGTCCTCAATGATGTGGCTTGAGCAGGACCAGGCCCACCGCACGTTTTATCGATGCTTGGGGCGAGCTGATCTTGCTTTAGCCCGGGAAAAATGCAATTTGCGGTGAAAAAGGTCGGCGCGGTGGGCTACCAGATCGCCTTGACATTGCTCGAACGTATCCGCGCATCCCGGCTCAGGACGGGAACGCCATAAAACAATGCGGTCGCCGCGATGACGCGATCGGGAAGATCAGGCAGATCCTGGCGAGGGATGTCGGCCAGCTTGAGTGCAATCTCTTCATCGACGGGCACATACCTCAGCACGGCTTTCGGATCGGCCGTTGCAACGCGGAGATCATCGAGGGCAGTTGGCGGGATTCGGCCCTTTTCGATGAGGTAAATCATTTCGACAATGCTGATCGCCGAAACGCCAATATGGTCGCCCTTCAGGATCGTGTCGTCAAGGAAAGAAGATGCAGCCTTCCCCAGCCGCGCATCGGAGAAGAGATACCAGATCGCAGCGTGCGTGTCGGCGATCGCGACAATCATCAGATATCGGTACGCGGGAAGTTCTGGAACATCTCGGTCCTGTTGCGATCGATCTCCTCGGCCGATGGCGCGGGACCATATTTCGCCAGCAATCCGCGCAAGGACCGCGTCGGCTCCTTCCCGGTGGTCGAGTCTGGCGCCTCCGCGATGATCTGATCGATGGCTTGCGTCACCAGCTCGTCGGGCGTCACGCCCTTCGCCCTCGCGAGGGCGTTGAGTTTCGCCTCCTTCTGCGGCTCCAGCGGCATAGTGATCGTCATGCTTTCATTGTCCGATATGTTTCGATGGTCATCAAAATCGTCCTTCAACATCCAGACCTTTGGGGAATTTTTGAGGGAAAATCGTCCTTCGAACCAAGATCATTTGGGACCATAATAGGGGTTCTTTACAGATCCAAAGGCCTTCGATTGGCGCACAGCGAGGCCGCTTCCGTCGGTTCAGGGATTGTTTATAGAATCGCTTCCATATGACCGATTCCGAGTTCATTGCCTTTGCCCATGCCTTTGACGAGTGTTGGGTCCAGGGCAGGTTCGATGACCTGACGAAGTTCCTGTCCGAGGATGTCGTTTTCGTGGCCCCGGGAGGCAACCCGCAGATGCGCGGAATCGATGCGGCTATCGATAGACCGGCAGTTCGCGTCGCTGGCGAAGGTGGAGCGTTTCCAAAGCGGCGAGCACGTGGTTACAACACGGGGCGACGCTGCGGTACTCGAGTATGAGTGGGAGATGATCTGGGTCAGCTCCGGCGAGCGACATCACGAGACCGGGCGCGAGGTTCTAGTCCTTTCCAGACGCAACGCGTACTGGCGGATAGTCTGGCGCACACAGATTCCAAAGCCTGAAGAAGAGAGTCAACGGTCGGCAGGAAGAGCGACATCTTCCGGCGTGCTTCAAAACGTCACGTCATAAAGGCACCACGACTGATCGCAGCGTGTGCGGCTCACGCTTATTCCGTCACGCCGAAGTTGGGTCAGAAGCCAAGAATCGTCATCGTTGACCAGTTGAAACGATGGGAGTGTCTCCTTGAGCTGAGAGTAGTCAATCACCGGCATGGGACTGAAATCCCGGAGCTGATGCAGATTGTGATCCGGCGAATTCTGATGCAGAATGCGGGTGCTGAGATCCGGGTCGCTTACGTAGAAGATACGCCTCTTGAGCGGCTCAGATGCGTAGAAATATAGCGGCGAAAACACCAGAGGACTGCCAATCACGATCGGACCGGTTGAAACCGATGCCTGAGCTTTGATCCAATCGGCTTCTCGCTCGAATGGAATCGGCCGGAACACCCGTACGCAGAGCCTGCCGGCACAAAAAATGAGAGCCATCGCAAGCAAAACGGCGCCAAAAAGAGGCGTTCCTTTACCAACGCGACAGGCATAGATGGCAAGAAAAATTGCCATTGGAATCGCCAGATCTACCGCGTACCTCACGGTGAAGCCGCCAGTAACCAAGCCTTGAAGATACCCCTGGATGGGCGCGCAAAGAAGAACTATCCACGCGACTCGTTCGTATGGAGGAGGCGACGCGAATGCAATCGCGTTAGGTTGCGCTCGCCAGCGCGAGAGCGCCCAAAAGATGATCATGAGCGCCAAACCGAGCCCGTATCCCAGCGCTACTCCGAAGACCAGCTCGTGAATCGATGGCTTACCCCAGTACGACTTCAGATATTCATGAATTGCGGGCAGCAACGGTCGAAAGAGCGCGAGAGTCAGAGCGCCGGCACAAACCGCAATTGCAACGCCCCAATCGATGCGGTGCGACTGGACGAGACGGGTCAGTTCCCCCGCAAACAAGGAAACCAGAATCACGGTCGAGCTGTAGTGGTTACCTATGCCGATCGCAATTGAGAGCGCCAGAGCGGTCAGCATCAAGGGCCGCCGCCGGTCGCGGCATGCCTCACTCCAGAAGAACAAAGCAGCGGCAGAGGACCCGAGCATGGCTGCGTAGCCTCGTCCTTCGGTTGCGTAGATTCCCGCGGCGGTAAGAAAAGGCGCAAAACACGCGAAAAGCGCGTACAAGACCGGAACGTATGCGCGGGCCAGCAGATAGAGGAAGATCATCATCAGCCCGAATTCGAGAATCGCGGGCAGGCGCGTGGCGAGTTCCGGACCGATGCCCCATCCATAGAGCAGGTGAACCGGGAGGTAGAGCAAGGGAGGATTGGTGTCGGCGCCCGCTTTGAGAGCGTTCCAAAGACGGTGTGGACCCAACCGCGCCAGCAGTGCCGTGTTCACCTCATCAAACCAAAGCCGATGCTGAGCGGCACCGAAAAGAGCCAACGATAGATAAACGACCGCAGCAGAGCCGGCGAGTAACGCGGTTAATCGTCGCGAGAACTCCCGTCTCTCCGGCGTGGCTTTCACATTGGATTGAGCCGGCATCATCATGCGTTCTTAAATCGGGCATCCATCAAATCCAGTTCACGCTCAACAGTCCGCAGCACCTCGTCGTGAATCTTATACTCGTCTCGCAGTTTGAGCGCTTCGCTACGTTCTACCTGCCGGAGTTCATGGGCCAATTGGAACAACGCCTCTGCCTCACCGCGCGAAACCGCCGGCGACGAATTTGGAAATTCAAGCAAGGCTAGTTGGCGCTGATAGTAGTTCTCCATTGCCTCGAGTGCAGTCAGATCGTAAGTCCCTTTTGTCCGCATTGCGCGCAATGCGGAGAGCGCGCTCGTAACCATGGCAAAGCGGGCCGTACGCTCCTCCTGTTCGCTGATTGACGGTCCAGCCAGCCCAAGGCGCCGAATGAGCGCCGGCATGCTGAGTCCCTGCAGCACCAGTGTCGCGAAGATACAGGAGAACGCCAGGAAAATGATGAGGCTGCGTTCGGGGAACGGCTGGCCGTTGCTGAGACGTTCGGGCAAGGAAAGTGCGGCCGCAAGCGCAAGAACACCGCGCATGCCTGCCCACCCCACCAGGAAGCTTAACTTCGGTGAGACCCGCTGCTCCTCCAGGCGCAACAAGCTTGCTCTTAGCTTTCTAGCAA
>JAFARV010000323.1 GCA_019245255.1 Acidobacteriaceae bacterium
AGTTATCCGCGTATACGAGTGATCGTTGGGGTAGTTAATGACAGCCACTGGCTGCAGATACTCACGGTTTACTGTCTCGTGCTCGAAACGCAGGGACCTGTAAGGCAGTTTTCCGAACCGATAATCGAAATACTCATCAACCGGACCTGAGTAAATAACCTCGCTCCAGCGGAAATCTTTGGCCACGTCCTTGTAGTCGCAACCGAGCAGTATCTTAATATTCTTGTGGTCCAGCATGTTTTCGAACATGCGTGTATAGCCGTGTTTAGGCATCGCCTGAAACTTGTCAGTGAAATAACGATCGTCCTGGTTAGTGCGCACCGGAATTCGGGCGGTTACTTGCGCGTCCAACTCACTCGGATCTTTGCCCCACTGCTTGCGGGTGTAGTTTCGGAACAGCTTCTCGTAGAGATCGCGGCCGACTTTACTGACAACGACATCCTCCGATGTGCGTATTGCGCTTCGAGCCTCAGCGCGTTCGGCGAAAAAGGCTTCCAGCTCTTCAGAGGTTAGCCGGAGGCCGTAGAGCTTGTTCACCGTGTCGAGATTAATCGGAACCGGCACAAGCTTCCCGTCCACCGACGCCAGAACGCGATGCTCATAGGCGCGCCAGGAAGTGAACTGGCTCAAATATTCGAACACCTGCTCGGAGTTGGTGTGAAAAATATGCGGGCCGTAGCGATGGACTAAAATCCCCTTCTCATTTGGATGGTCGTAAGCGTTTCCCGCTATATGATTGCGCCGGTCTACGACCAAAACACTCTTACCGTGTACCCGAGCCAATCTCTCGGCTGCCACTGCGCCAGCAAAACCAGCGCCAACTACCAAATAATCAAACATGAGCCACGCTCGCCAACCGGCCGCCTTTCACTCCCGCAGATACTTGTTTTGAATCCGCACTGTTTACCATCAACTCGTTCATCGCGTTCCAAGTCTTTTCCCACGATGATTGCGCGAGGAACAGATCCACACGCGCCTGAAAGTCACTGCTAGGTAGACCCGTCATCTGGCGTTCTGCAACCCTGACAAAATCGCTGGCATTATTTGCGATTGCCGCGAGGCCCAGGTCTCCGTATGGCGTAACGACATCACGAATCGGCGTTGAAACCACCCGCAACCCGGCGGCTAGATATTCGGGCGTCTTAGTCGGACTGATATACCGGGTGGATTCATTCAAGGCGAAAGGAAGCAAACCGATCTTCCATCCTGAGAAATATGCGGGCAAATCCGCATACTGCTTCATTCCCAGATAGTGAATGTTCGCTGCCTTGGGCAGAATCGCTGGATCGATTTTCACGACCGGTCCTAACATGACGTAGTGCCAGTCTTGCTTGAGTCCGGCGATCTGGGACAACAGGGCTACATCCATGCGCTCATCGATTACCCCCGCATATCCGATCCGCGGGAAGGGTATGACACGCTGATCCTCGGGTTCGGTGTTTAGTGCGCGTGCCTTCGCGAAATGAGCCACGTCCACGCTGCTTGGAAATGCGTACACGAGGTCGTGCTGCTTTCTTTTTGCTTCATAGAGCGTTGTGCCGCCCGTAAACACCAGGTCCGCGTGTGCGAAGAGCTCCTGCTCATTCGCTTTCATGGCTGGAGGAGCGCCGGCAAATGCGGAGAGTTCGTCCATACAGTCGTAAACCGTGACTTGCGGCCGCAGGTGGCGCGAAAATTCGCGTGCCATCGGCGTGTAATACCACGCAGCGTACCTAATGATGTGGTGTTCTCCGATGAGATCGTCGAGCATGCGTTTCTGTTCCTCGGCTGCACTGGTCGCCGTTAATCGGTGGGGCAACACCGGTGTGCATACGTAAACACCGCTTTTGGAACATTCCGAAACTCGTAAGTAAGCTTCCGCTCCCTCGTGTATCGGTTCTTCAAAGAAGAAGACCCTGCGGTCACGGCTAAACCGGCTCATTAAATGCTGGGGCCGCTGGAAGACAAACCCCCATCGAAGATGGGAGAAGCAAATCATGTCGAGTTCGTTCACTGTCATATGTCGTTTTCACCTTCTGGGCAAATCGTTCCTGTTGTCGCAAAATGGATTCTGCAAGAGGCCGGTGAACCTCGCGATTTCCAACTTCGTCCGCATAGTCAAACAAGCCGTTATGACAATGCCGGTCATCGTCCCAGCCTGGGTGATTGAAAATGGGGTACCAGCAGATCCCTTTTACCGGAACTCCTGCCCGCAATGCGGCGCTAACTTCGTTGCAGATGTAATCGAACCATTCACCCCGGTACTCATCCTCGGTGCCCGTCTCTGAAATAAACAACGGCCGCCCGTATCGATTCCAAACATCTTCGAGAATGGTGCGCAAAGGCCGCCATCGCGGGTCGTGACGGCTAATCGGGCCCGAATTGTGTACCCATTCATTTCGCCAATAGAAGTTGACGCCAATAACGTCGAGATACTCGGGCCGCCCACCCAGTTCCGGAGCGAGACGGCCAGACAACATGTCCCAGGCTTCGAAGTAGTCAAGCGTATAATCTGTTGCCTCTTCTAAATCACCGGGAATTGCGGGGTCTCCTACGATGTGAATCGCAGGTTCGGGCCAAATAAGGCGGACTCCGGGGATTTCGTTGAGCAGAATCTCGCTTGCCGCAACCG
>JAFARV010000431.1 GCA_019245255.1 Acidobacteriaceae bacterium
CGACTTCCTCCGAATACAGACGGTAGCCGGTGCGGGCTTCGCTTTGAAACTGATTCCAAAGCTCATTCAAAGCCAGTCCATCGGTCATCCGTCGCCAGAAGCCCTTGACCGCGGTAATCGGACCGGCAGGTCGCGGCGAGTATGCCAGAAGATTCGACCCGCAATGGGCACAGAACCGTTCCATAGCCGTAATCGGGGCTCCGCATGTCGTGCAAAACACGCTGCTGGGACCTCCTCGTTTCGCGTCGTCCATCCGCACTCATATCATCTTGTACGCACCCGGTGGCAGCAAATTGTGAGCTATTGCCGCGAGAACGAGGCGGACTCGGTTTTATGCGTATTCAGGTTGGAGTAGATGGATGCCGGCCATCGCCGTTCGGCGCCACGGTATTCGGAGTCTAACGGACAGAACGCCCGCTTCGGCGGAACGCGGATCAGATTGCCTGAACCGGTTCGGCCGGAGAAACGCGCGCCATCTCCGGGCGCGAGGCGGTGAGGGTCTCTATCGCCTCAACCAATTCGTCTGCTTTCACCGGCTTCGAAATGTAGCTGTCCATGCCGGCCGCCAAACATCTTTCGCGGTCGCCGTTCATGGCATGTGCGGTCATCGCAATTATGGGAATGTGCTTGCCGGTGTCTCGTTCGCGAAGTCTGATCGCCTCCGTAGCTGCCAGTCCATCCAGCTCCGGCATGGAAACGTCCATTAGAATGAGGTCGAACAGTGTGGCCTCAAGGCAATCGAGCGCCTCGCGCCCGTTCTCCGCGACAACAACGGAGTGTCCCCGTTTTTCGAGCAGCTTGCACGCGAGTTTCTGATTTACAGGATTATCTTCGGCCAGCAGTACGGCCAAACGCCGTAGCGGCTCAGCGAGGGAACCGGAATCATTAGATCCAATCGCGGGCGCCTGGTGCCGCACCTTGCCAGCGGACTTGCTCGTGGCCAACTCTCGTTCGGGAACACTGGCCTTAACTGTGAAATGGAAGGAGGACCCCTCTCCCGGTGTGCTTTCGACCCAGATTCGCCCACCCATCAACTTTGCCAACTGCGATGAAATAGTCAGCCCCAAACCGGTACCACCGAACTTGCGAGTGGTCGAACCATCCGCCTGTGAGAACGACTGGAAGATCGCGGCTTGCTTCTCATGTGGTATGCCTATGCCAGTATCTTCAACCGTGAAGTGCAGCGTCTGCTGGCGTGCAGCCGCTACCATTCTGCATGCAATCCGGACAGATCCGCGTTCAGTGAATTTGATCGCGTTGCCGGCAAGATTGATAACGATTTGCCGCAGCCGGGTTGGGTCGGTTAGGACCTGGTTGGGTACGCCGGAATCCACGTGGAAACTGAGCTCCAGCCCCTTCTGCTGGGCGCGCATCGCGAGGGGCTTCAGAGCGTCGGCCAGGACTTCGTGCAAGTTAACCGGAATGGCCTCGATACGCATCTTCCCGGCTTCAATCTTGGAGAAGTCAAGAATATCGTTGATCAAGGTCAACAGGGTTTGGGCTGAAGATCCGACCATCTCCAAGTACTCCCGCTGTTCGCTCGTGAGCTCCGTCTGGAGAGCAAGTTCAGTCATCCCGAGAATACCGTTCATCGGTGTGCGAATTTCATGGCTCATGTTGGCCAGGAATTGGCTCTTTGAGCGATTAGCCGCTATGGCTGCCTCTTTCGATTCGCGCAGCTGAGTGATATCAACACAGGCACAAAGTAGCTGAGTCGCATTACCGTTCGGATCCAGAATCGGGCTTTTCACGCATTGCAGCCAGTGCACCCGGCCGCTAGCACCGGTGAATTTTCTCTCCAAACTGGCACTCTGCTGCAGCGTCCGGAAAACTTCGAAATCATCGCGACTGAGCGCATGAGCTTCCGCGGGATCGCGAACGACGTCTGCGGTTGTCTTTCCGATCAGATCTTCGGCCTTGACTCCAATCATACCGGCGAACGCCCGATTCACCAGGGTGAAACGTCCTTCGGTGTTCTTTACATAGATACCTGTCGGCGTGATATCGATGATCTGCTGAAGAAATGCCCGCTGATCGTGAAGATCTCTGGTGCGGACATCCACCATGTGCGCCAATTGCGCGGCTCGACTCCTCAGCTGTCTGGTATACAGCCTCTGCCCGCCTACTGCGCCCAACAGAACGGCAAAACAGCACAGCGCGTGAAACCACCAAGTCTGATAGAAGTGAGGCAGCAAAGCAAGATCGAGCGACGCGCCGGATGTGTTCCAAAGTCCGTCGTTGTTGCAAGCCATCACTCGGAAGCGGTAGTTCCCGGGAGGAAGGCTCGTATAATATGCGACACGGCGTGAGCCCGCGTCGATCCAGTCGATGTCATAGCCCTCGAGCTTGTATTTAAACTGAACCCGGGACGGAAGGAGCATACTCAAGGCCGTGTAATGGATCTCCAAGTTGCGTTTTCCAGGCGGTATCTGGACCCGAGAAGCAAGAGGCAACAACTCCCCGTCAACGACGGTCTCCTCCATTACCACCGGAGGAACCCGCTTGTTGCGGATTAGATGTGCAGGATCAACTACCACCAAGCCTTTGCTGGTTGAAAACCAAAGCCTGCCATCGCGGCTCCGCCATCCGGCCGGCTGGTTCAAGGGCGATGACGCCTCGGCTGTTTTCATGCCTTCAGACGTGCCAAACCGCGTGCTTCGTACGTGCTGAATCCGGCCATCGCGAAGGCCGTCCAGATCCTCCCGCGGCACCATTTGAATACCGGTCCTTGAGCTGATCCAGAGGTTGCCCGAGTCGTCCGTCAACACGCAGGTGACGTAGTCGTCAAACAAGCCTTGCTCAGCCGCGTAGCGCGT
>JAFARV010000575.1 GCA_019245255.1 Acidobacteriaceae bacterium
GTTACCAGGCGTTTCTGCCCGTTAGCACGCTAGGCACGCTAGCAAGCAAAACGTATATATACATTGCGAAGTTACAGTTGCGCACCAAGTGCAGATCGAGCCTGCGCCGCTGTCGATAAGTCAGGCCGCTCCTGCCCCGAACTTGCCAGAGACCCGTGATTCCAGGCTTTCTGGTGAGGAGCTCCCGGGCCTTTGCTCCGTAGTAAACCTCAAGCTCCTGCTTTGTCAATGGCCGAGGACCGACCAGGGCCATGTCGCCACAGACGACATTCCAGAGCTGCGGCACCTCATCAAGGGAGTGCTTCCTGCAGAATGCCGCGAAGCGGCTTGTCACGCGCGGGTCCAGGCGACCTTTTGGCAGAACGGTGAGGCCGCTGGAACTCACTCGCTCGATCAGCCGGGCGCGCGGAAACCCGTCATTATTCCACATTGTTCGCAGCTTCAGGACCCAAATTGTGGATCCATATCTGCCGACACGCTTGTGGGCAATCAATGGCGACCGGCGAGAGAGGATCATGATCGCAATAGAACAAGTGATTAAGGCTGGCATCGCGGCAATGAGCAAAGCCAAGGCGAAAACCCTTTCGATCACAGCAACCGCGCCGTCGACCCGGGCTGCAGACCGAGTTCGAGCGCGGCGTTCCGTAGAGACGATCGAAGGGATTGAGTGGGCCGCCATCACTCCGAAAATAAGGCGGCCTTCCCCGAACGTCGTTGCAGTGATGTAAAAGCTTTGTAAATGTATAAGGGCCGTAATAACTCACGGACAAGGCGTCACGTGTCGATTCTCGGCGACAGGAGGGGTCACTTACACGCACGGCTGAGTCGTCATTCGAGCCGCTGCTCCGCCTCCGCGTCCAGAAGATGCAGGATAATCCGGAAGGGCATGCCGGCCAGTTCCGGATTTTGATTGATGTCGTCACGGACGTCGAGGAGCGCTCGCTCGAGCAAGTAGTTGTCGACCAATACTTGCTGATGTTGGCGAGACGACGGCATGTAGGGGGTGTTTCCGGCAGTTCGCCAATATGAGCGAATGAAGGCGGCACTCACATGCGCATACCAGAATCGGCCCCACACACGCATAGTCTTGCGGTCGACAGTTTCGTGGCCCTCGGCTGAGTATCTCTGGCGGAAAGAAGACTGGGCAGCGTAGCCAAATGACATCAGCATGCTGACCACATCGCGAAGCGGACAACGCTTAATCCGCCGCTCGCTAATGTGGAGATACGGGTCACCGCCGAAATCAAATATCACTACATCGTTGTTCTTTACCAATAAGTGGCCGAGGTGCATGCGGCCGTGAAAACGGATGCGCTGGGATGCAACACGCTGGTCATATAACGCTTTGAACTTCGCAATAATGTTTCGTTCTTCTTCCACAACCCTCGTCGCAAGGGCCCGCATAACTGTCGACATATCAGACAGGTGTTGCCGGACATACTCGAGACGCCGCGTGGTTAACGCTATGTTGCCGTTATACAAGCTCTGCCGGTAGAAGTCGTTGAAGGGCTCGGGCGAGAGTGCCGGGTCGGAGAACTCGCTCGCGAGTTGGAGATGCAGTTCTGCGACGCGCCTCCCAATGACCTCGGCGAAGGACAGATACTGCCCGATCAGATCAGCGGCCATAGGATTCGCTTCCGCGGTCGCGAAGTTCAGATCGTAGATGTTAATGGGAGCCGATTTCTGCAGTTCGGCGCTGCCATACTTCGACGACTGCATTCGCTGCAGATAGCGCGACAGCTCCTCACGGGTGGCGTGCCATGCGTCTCCGTCGTTTGGGACGTATCCGTGGAGTACCGCAATTGCGGTCGACTCGCCGCCCGCATCAGGTTTGTATTCAAGCGCGCCCGCATATGGGGCGGCATGCTCGAAATGGCGCTGCTCAGTAAGAAACGCGCCAAGCTCCGCACCCGGGTAAATGCCTGGCGCAACGGAACGCAAAAATCTCAGAACAAAGCGGTCGCCAAATTTTATAGAGGTGTTGATCTCAGATGCAGCGAACAGCGATGGCGTGACATCAGGGTGGCTCGCGCCCCACAGGCGGCGGAATTCACGATTCCGGATAGCATGCAATGCACCTTCCTGACCAGAAAATCGCCGCCGCCGGGCAAACGCTTCGAGCAAGGCGGAGGTGAAGTCCGGATCAATCGTGGCATCATACAGAAGACCTGCGGTACCACCCGCAAGCCGAGTTTCCGCAATAAGAGAATTGGGGTGCTGTTCTCGGACTGTTGACTTGCCATTAGCGGTCAGGACTCCAACCGGCATTGCGTACGTTTCGGGGTCGCCGGCCGTGTAGTCCGCGCGTACAAGCAGGATTACGAAGCGCCCGGAAGTCACCTGTATCACTTCGGTGATGTCTACCGACCGGAAACGGCGATCCTTACTGCGGAACCATCGCTGCATGGGCAGAAACCGGGACAACGGAACGGCGATCGCGGGAAGATTGATGGGGTCCCATATGCCCGCCCCTTGTACGATGACGGTCATTAACTGAGCCCGGACGGCCTGCGCCTCTCCGAGATCGACATGGGCCGGAGCCGAAACCTGACGCGGCTCGAGAGAGAACCAGTAAAACGAACTTGGGCCGAGCGTCAGCGGGTACGCCTGCTCGGCGATAGCGGGAAACTCGGTCCGGCCGAACATTTCAACGGGTGTAAGCCCTCTGAAGCGTTGCAGATCGAGTTGGACTGGCTGCGCAAAGCGCGAAAGGTTGACGACGGCCAGGATGGTCTCGTCTTCGTACTTACGAAGATAGGCCAACACCCGCTGATTCGACGGGAAGAGAAACTCGAGCGTACCGCGCCCAAATGCCTTGTAGCGCTTACGCAGTGCAATTAGCCGCTTTGTCCAGTTCAGAAGCGAATGGGGATTACTTTGCTGCGCTTCGACGTTTACCGCCTCGTAATGATAGGCCGGATCTATGTTGACCGGAAGATACAGTTGCTGCGGATTCGCCGATGAGAAGCCCGCGTTGCGGTCCGGGCTCCATTGCATCGGTGTGCGAACTCCATTGCGATCGCCGAGGTACACATTATCGCCCATTCCGATTTCATCGCCGTAATACAGGACTGGAGTACCCGGCATGGAGAACAACATTGCGTTCATTGCCTCAATGCGCGGCCGATCATTCTGCAGCAATGGCGCGAGCCTGCGGCGTATCCCGAGGTTAATGCGCGCCCGCTGGTCGGACGCGTACATACGGTACATGTAATCCCGCTCCTCGTCGGTTACCATTTCGAGCGTCAACTCATCGTGATTCCGCAGGAACATCGCCCATTGACAACTCTCCGGTAGTGCGGGTGTCCGGTTCATGATTTCGACAATTGGAAGCCGGTCCTCAAGCCGCAGCGCCATGAATAGCCGAGGCATGAGCGGGAAATGAAAATTCATATGGCATTCATCACCGTCCCCCATGTAGGCGACCGCGTCTTCCGGCCACATGTTGGCCTCTGAAAGCAGCATCCGCCGCGGAAATCGCTCATCCAGATGGCGTCTGAGCTCCTTGAGAAAGGCGTGCGTTTCGGACAGATTTTCGCAACTGGTTCCCTCACGTTCAAACAGGTACGGAATTGCGTCCAGACGGAATCCGTCCACGCCCATAGCAGCCCAATAATCGAGCAGATGCATTACCGAGCGGCGCACGGTAGGATTGTCGAAGTTCAGATCCGGTTGATGGGAATAGAAGCGATGCCAATAGTAGGCCTTCGCGAGCGGGTCCCAACTCCAGTTCGAAGGCTCGAAATCCTTGAAGATAATGCGCACGCCTGCGTACTTGTCCGGTGTGTCGCTCCAAACGTAGAAATCCCGCCAGCTCGATCCCGATTCCGAAGTGCGTGATTTCTTAAACCACTCATGCTGGTCGGAGGTGTGATTGATGACCAGCTCCGTGATGACGCGCAGACCGCGCTTGTGCGCCTCCCGCAGGAAGTGCTGAAAATCCTTGAGAGTACCGTATGCCGGATGGACGGTGCGGAAGTCCGAAATATCGTACCCGTCGTCCTTCCAGGGGGATGGAAAAAATGGGAGCAGCCAAATGGCTGTGATTCCGAGATCTTCTAAATAGTCGAGCTTCTGCGCGAGTCCGCGGAAGTCGCCCATCCCATCCGCATTGCTGTCCATGAATGCGCGAACATGCGCCTCATAGATGATTGCGTCCTTGTACCAAAGCGGGTCACTGTCCACTCCAGTGATGCCGTGCGATTGCGCCATGAGGTTTCGCCAGATCTAACCAATTAAGGAACTCGCCCACAGCGGGGACGTCGCGCACCAGGTACTGAGCGTTTGTGTGCGCCGGATCCCCAACCCTGATCGTAATTCCTTCCGGTATAGCGGCAAAAGCGTCCTCGTCTGTCGCGTCATCACCTATATAGATAGGCAAAGCGGAAGCTGGTAACACTTCGCGGCAAATCCACCGAACTGCATGGCCCTTGTTCCAGTCGACGGCAGGCCTAACCTCTACAACCTTCTTTCCCGTGTGCGGAGCGAACGAGTGGAATCGCTCGATGGTTTCGAGAACCGAATGCCGGATCCACTCGTGTAATGGTTCGTTAACGCGGCGGTAATGGACCGATAGCGTAATCCCCTTGTGTTCAATCTCGACACCTTCAATGTCTGACAACGCCAGCTGCAACTGCAAGGCGACGCACTTCAGTTCTGGCCGCAGCGCCTCTGCCTCCGGATGACGGAAGTGTTGCTCGCCAGCCTCGATCTCCAAGCCGTGATTGCCTACGTACATTGCTTGGGGTATAGGAACGCGGCGCCTCACGTCATCCAATGCGCGGCCGCTAGCAATTGTCAGCGCGATCTCATCGCGAGATGCAAGACGCCTGAGCACGGGCACGATGGCCGGGTCGATCTCGGCTTCCGAAGGAACTGGGACTATGGGTGAGATGGTTCCATCGAAGTCCAAAAACAATGCAATCCGCCTGGCGGCCGCAATGCGCGGCTCAATATTCGACGGATCGAAGATGGGTGCGGCTGTTTCCATTTCTGCCGCCCTCATACTGCCACCTCTAAAATGCGTTCGTTCCATGCATTACAGTTTTGGGGAAATTCAACGTCAATTGGCTCGGGATATTCAGGAAATTCAATTCGAGCCAATTCAGAAAGGAACTTGCCTGCCCAACGGTAGACATTGTTGTGTTCGACGCTCTCGCGCATCTTGGCCATCCGCCGCCGCCGTTCTTCACGCGGCATCGTCAAAGCGGCTTGGATCGCGCTTACACCTTCCTCGATGGAGAACGGGTTAATCAGAAGTGCGTCTTTGAGTTCACGCGCTGCACCTGCAAACCTGCTGAGAATCAAAACGCCATCTTTATCTATCCTGCTTGCTACAAACTCCTTAGAAACGAGGTTCATCCCGTCGTGCAAGGGCGTCACCAGACAGAACTGCGCTAAACGGTGAAGCGCGATCATTTCAGGCATGGCGAAGTGCCGTTTGAGCAAGACGATAGGTTTCCATGAGTGCCGCGACCAGCGGAAATTGATTTTTGCCGCCAAAGCCTCCACTTCGAGATCTGCCTCACGATACGCCGGCACCGAGGAACGGCTCGGAACAGCAATCTGAAGAAAAGTCAGTCTGCCCCGGTATTCCGGATATTGCTCAAAAAGCCGGTCGAAGAAGCGCAACCGCTCTGGGATTCCCTTGGTGTAATCCAGCCGATCGATTCCGATGCCAAGAACCTGGTTATCGAGGTCGAGTTGATTGCGCCAGCACTGCATGTGGAAGCCGACCTCATCAGAAGTGGCAGCTTGAACATGCTCATCGAAGTCAATTCCGATTGGGAACGGGCGAACCATGGTGCACCGGCCGCCTCGGCACGCTTCCGATCCTGCCATATCGACCTTGGCTTCGATCGAGCAGTCCACCGTTTCAAGAAAATTCTGGCAATGGTGCGGCAGATGGAATCCGAGCAGGTCGTTGCCCAGCATTCCTTCCAGAAGTTCTTCCTTCCAGGGGAACGCGCTGAAGACTTCGCGGTTCGGCCACGGGATGTGCCAAAACTGAGCGACCACAAGATTGGAACCCGAATCGCGAAGCATGCGGGGCAACAGGCCGAAGTGATAGTCCTGAATGAAAACGAACGTTGGATCGCTGCCTGCTTCTTCGAGTACCGCATTCGCGAATTTGCGATTCACATGACGATACATTTCCCAATCATCGGGATCAAAGCGGGGGCGTGTGAAGGCATTGTGACACAGGGGCCAGAGGCCCTGATTCGATAGACCCGCGTAGTATCCCTCTTCTTCGTCCGGCGTCAGCCAGACACGGCGCAGCGTGTACGCGGGCGCTGAAGGCGGAACCGGAACGCGATCAAATTCGTCCGTGGTGAGACGATCGGCGTCACCGCTTCCATGCGCGATCCAAAGTCCGCCACTCGCACGCATCAGCGGGTCGAGTGCAGTAGCCATGCCGCTTGCGGGCTGGATGCATTCGATTCTGGCGCCGGCGCGCCGGTGCTGAAAGGGTTCGCGGTTCGAAACCACGATCAGGCGATGACCCGTAAGCCTAGTGCGTACGAACTGGCCGAGAACGTCGCGTGTCCATACCTTCAGCATATGAGCCTCCAGATTAACACTTCTTAACCACTTGCTTAATTTTCTTTCATCCTATAGATACGAGGTGAAGGAATGTGGCTTCACGAAATTCCCTTTTTAGAATGCGGGCATGCGGTAGGCTCGGGAGCCGCAATTACTGTTTCTTTTTGCCGAATTGATCGAGGATCGAATTAATAGGGTTCTGTTGCTGTTGCTGCTGCTGATTCTTGTTGCCGCCCTTGTTGCCGAGCACGCCCCCGAGGACCGATCCAACGACTCCGCTGCTCAACTTCGTGGGATCCGTGCTCGTCGGAAGTAAATGACTCAGCTTCATCTTTGCCATAGCCTGCATATCGGGCGCGAACACGGGGTGTGACGTCGTTCCAGTCACGAGGACGGGAATTACCAATTCGCCCTTGTTGTTTGCGAGCGCCGTGTTGAGAAATCCGCCGACACCTGTACCGCCAACCTGCTTGCTAGCGCCGCTTGCCAGCACCGCGCTAACTCGCATATTCAGACCTTGGGTGGCAAGGTTCATTGAGCCGGTACCGGACAATGAACCTTCAGGAATGACGGCAACCAAATTATTGGTGTTCGCCACGCCATTTTGGATGTTCAACGTGCCAGCCAGGCGCTGCAGTACCGTGCCGGACGTGCTCTGCGAAGGCGCATTACCGAGGAATTTGCCGACTTTCGAAAGCTCATTAAGAATATTCACGTTCTTCAGATGACCGTTCGCCACGTTGAAACCGAGCGTGCCATTCAAAGTACGTGCCAGGTTCGGTCCTGAATCCAGAGCAAAACTGAGGTCGCCGTCTGCCGCCAAGCTGCCATACAGAGTGTCCTTCAACGAGCTCAGCGCCGAGAGCAAGGCGTTAGTATCCACACCCGTCAGCTTGCTCTTTACATGACAAAGGGGATGCTGCGCCTTGGTATCAAGCGTGATATTCCCGTTCTCCTGCCCACCAAAGATTCCTGCAGTCACGGGAGACAATTGGAGGACGCCGTTGTCCATATTTATTTTCGAGTGAACATTTGTCAGAACGACATCCTCGGCTTGCAGGTTGCTAGAAGACACATCGCCCTGTACGTTCGGGGCTGTGGATGGACCTCGGACCGAGAGATTTGCGCTTAGCGAACCCTTAATTGGCACATTCGAATTGGAAGTTGCCCCAAGAAGGGCAGCCAGCTTCACCAACTCGGGGATTGAAGCATTGTTGGTGCTGACACGGACGTTCACGTTTGCAGGTTTCACACCAGAGTTCACGTCTCCGGCCAACGAAACAGCCGTAGGTCCGATCTTGATCGTCCCCGATCGCACTTGGATTTGGTCGGTCTTCTGGTTCACGGACAAGTCGTATTGGGCTTCAATTGGATAGGCGACACGCGATCCGCGCACGACCGCGTTAGTCAGCGTCAGATTGCCTTTGCAACTCACGTCGTCATTGGCAGAGTTAATCGTGGCGTCTCCGGAAGCGACTGCATCTGTCTGGGGAGGAATGGCCCCATTCAGCACCGCATTCAGCCCCGCCAACGCGACCTCTTGAATCGAGAGCTTGCCCGCAAGCGGTGTATTGCCCGGCTGAATGGGGCCGGCGTTCCCGTTGAATGCAACCAACTCCTTACCCTGACCTGGGAAATGCGCCGCCAGATCGAGGCCGAACTGTTTGCCCGGGGCGAAGTCCGTGACCGTCGCATCAATATGGTTGTACACGACGCGCGGTGTTCTGGCGTGCTGGTCTGTTACCGCGATCTGTCCATCGGCAATCTTCAGATTGTTCAGTGTCAGTTGACCCGATGATGATGATGAGCCCTGCTGATTCTTCGACCCGATGTCGGACACGTTCCAGATACCTGCGGAGTTGCGGATCAGTTCAACTTGTGGCTGCTGCAAGGTCACGGCTTTAATGTCCGGCTCCCCGCGGAGCAGTGACAGGAGACCGGCGCTGATGTACACCTCCTTCGTGGTTGCGAAGGGATGAGATGAGGGAAACGCTGGTGATTCCTGAATGGTCAGCCCATCGACCGTGACAGAAAAAGGAAGCAGCCGCAGATGTAGCTTGCCCAACGTCACCGGACGGTTGAGCGTTTTTTGTAGCTGGGCTTCGATCCGCGGCCGGTAGTGGTCGACGTTGAGCAGGCTGGCACCCAGCACAAGCAAGATGACGACAACTACGACTACGATGGAAAGGACGATAAGCAGACGCCGCATGACTTAATCGCGCCCGTCAATGGCTGCGCCATCGGCGAGCCGCCTCCCTGGTATGACGATGCTATTCGGGACAGCGATGCTATCAAGAAAACTTGCGCGAAGTGAGGCGTTCCCGGCGCAAACGGGTCCGATTCGCGAGTGTCAGTGGCTCCGAGGATGTGTCGCTCCGGTTGTTTAGTAGGTCATCGGCGGCGACCGAAGCTGCGACCG
>JAFARV010000582.1 GCA_019245255.1 Acidobacteriaceae bacterium
GAGGGGACCCGTGAAAGCTCATGTGCAATTGATCGAACAGGAAGCCGTACATGTCCGCCTCTTCTTCAATCTGTTCATCGTGAGCGGTTCCGAAGCCATGACCAGAAGTAGCCGATGTGCGCAGCAGGACCGGATAAGAAGAACAGGTTGCTGCCTGAAGGCGAGCCGTCATTTTTCGTGAGTGAGCGGGGTTCACGCGGGCATCGTTGTCGCCAGTCATGAACAGCACGGCAGGATAATCGGCTCCGTCCACTACGTGATGATACGGCGAGTAAGCGTACAGCGCCTGAAATTGCTGCGGATCTTTAACACTGCCGTACTCGGTGGTATTGAATTGTCCGTTGGGGTCGAGTTCGCTCCGGAGCATGTCGTAGATACCGACGAAAGAAACCACCGCGCGAAACAGATTTGGGTGCTGGGTCAGCTCTGCGCCCATGAGAAGCCCGCCATTGCTTCCGCCGATGGCAGCGAGATGCTCGCGGGAAGTGTAATGGTGACTTACTAAGTACTGAGCACAAGCCGCAAAGTCATCGAAAACGTTCTGCTTATGGAGTAACATGCCATTGCGATGCCAGGCTTCGCCATACTCCGCCCCACCTCTCAGATTGGTTATCGCGAGTACGCCTCCCTGTTCGAGCCATAGCGGCGAACCGTAATTCGGCGTCATACTTAGTCCGTAACCGCCGTAACCAGTAATGAGTGCCGGGTGGGCGCCGTCGAGCTTCAATTGTTTCTGATGGATGATTGTCATCGGCACTTTCGTTCCATCTTTTGAAGTGCAAAAAACGCGTTCGACCTCAAAGCCGGTCAGGTCGACCGGTGGGGTGACCCGGATTGGAGTTGGGCTGAGTCCCGCGACCGGATCGTAGCGGTAATATGCAGCCGGCGTGGTGTGGCGACGAACTCGCAGCAGGACATCGTCACCGCCAATGCCGAGGACGTTGGATGTCGCTGAAACCTGCGGCAAAGAAACACGGCCGAGCGGTTTTCCCGAATGGTCGAAGATGCGGATTTCGTTGGGTCCGCCATTGACGGTTTGGACGTACAGTTTGGTCGCGGTCGCGAGTATGGTTTCGTTGCCGCCTCCCTGCGGAGGACTCTCAATACTGCCGTCCGACTCCGGCACGATCAACTTCGCCTTAGCGAGATCGAGATCCCGCACAGTCATTTTGAGGATTTTGCCGCGCGGGGCATCTTTGCGCGATAGAAGAAATAAGTCTCCATCCGGGTCGGCGGAGATCGCGATGACCGCGTCTTCGAACCGGGAAATGCGTTTCCATTCTCCGGTGCTGTCTCGCAAGAAGTGCTCGAATTCGCCTCCATCGCCGTTTGCAACAGAGGCGATGATGTACTTCCCGGAGGCGTCACTCGACAGCGAGATTTCGGCGATTCTGGGAAACTCTTTGCCGAGCACGTAGGTGTCGTCAGCAGGCGGCGTGCCGATGCGATGAGAATAAAGCTGCTGATAGAAGTTGACGTCTTCTTTGGGACGCTCGGTTCCTTGCGGATAGCGCGTGTATAAGATCGTTTTGTTGTCCGGCAACCAGGCGGCGCTGCCTCCCGCTGTCGCATAGCTGACGCGCGGAATGATCTCACCTATCTGTTTACCCGAATCGGTGTCAAAGATATAAAGCGAATCATCCTCGCTTCCGTTGTGCGACATGGCAACCGCTAGTAATTTGGCGTCTGGCGAGGGCCTGAACCAGTCAATTGCGAGGTGGCCGCTCTTCTCGAATGAGTTCGGGTCGACGATGGGATGTTCGGATTTGAGGTCGTCCACCGAAGTGAAACACACGAGTGCGGGCTGCTGCAAACGCGGATCGGAGCGCATGGCGAAGAATTTGCCGCGCGCATATTGAAATTGCGAGTACTGGACGGAAGTTATTCTGTCGTAGGCGCGGAGAGTATCGCGGATCGCAGCCAAATCGGAAAGATGTGCGAAGTAAGCGCGCGAGTAAGTATTTTGAGCCTCAACCCATCGCTTCACTTCGGAATTATGAGCGTCTTCGAGCCATCTGTAGTCGTCGACTACTTTGACGCCGTGATAGGTATCAGTGACCGGGTGCTTTTCGGTGGGCGGAGGCGGGTCGGCGGTGGGTACGCGACCGATACAAATCA
>JAFARV010000769.1 GCA_019245255.1 Acidobacteriaceae bacterium
GCGACCGCGTCTCGCCGGCTCTTACATTTGCGCTATTGAAAGGGTTTGTAGCTCAGGTGCATCCTATTAGCAAGTGCGTCTAATTGTGTGGGTATGTCTCGTCGCCTTGCCGGCTGTCCTCAATGCGCAGCAGACGGAGGATAAGACACCTATTCAGCCCGGGCAGATCGGGCAAACCGTGCATGCACCGCCGTTTACGGTGGCTGACAAGTTCGACTACAGGGTCGTCCAGACCTTTGGTGCGCGCGGTTTCATCGGCTCTGCCCTAGGGGCCGCTATTGGGCAGGCCAACGATACTCCTAGCGAATGGGGCCAGGGATTCGGTGGGCTCGCAAAACGCTACGTCTCCGGTTTCGCCGGGAACTGCACAAGACAGATCATGGCCTTTGCCATCGAAGCCCCGCTCCACGAGGATCCCCGCTACTTCCCATCGGAGGACAAGAGCATGAAGGAGCGTTTCTGGAACGCCATCAAGCAGGTCTATCTGACTCGTAAGGACGACGGAGGGCAGGGATTTGCCTATGGCCGTGTGATTAGTGATTTTGCGAATGGGCAGCTTGTGAATGCGTGGCAGCCGCGCAGCACCGGCGCGGTGAGTAACGGTATTGAACGCGGCTTCATCTCGCTCGGGGCCGATGCGGGTTATGACCTCTTGCAGGAGTTTGTTCCGTTCACGCGTCCCATTTCATTGCGCCACCGGCATTGACGTGCGGTCATTCCCTACTGTTTAGCGAGTTCGTAATCAAAGAACGTATTGTCTTCCTGTTCGTGATGGCTGAAGACTCCTAACACCTTCGCACTCGCTCGTTCGGTGAAGTGCGCAGCGAGCCAGACGCTCCCGTCCCCCACCGGCGCCTTAGTAAGTTCAAATCGGGTCCCCGGCTCAACCCTGGCAAGAAAACCTTCAATTGACACCGGATGCATGACTTCAGCTGTAACTCGCACCCACTGATAATTCTTTTGATTGATCCATAACTCGCCTTGCATTCCCGTCAGCACTTGTGTGTCGCGATTCGGCGGATTGTACCCCGGCTTGGGTGTCGCTTTTAGCGCCCAAACCGAGTACCCTCGCACCCTGTGCTGGCCAACCAGCGTGAAGTTGAAGGCCACGGTTAGCTGATCCATCATGTTGTGATCTCGTTCCCGGTCGCGCTGAAACTTCTGAATCCGCTTCTGCCTGTCCGCGGCCGACTCCGACTTACGTTGCTCAGCAGCCTGTTCCTGCTTCTTCATCTCTGCGTCTGCCTGGTCCTTGGGCAGCGGCTTGCCGTTAATCGCAATCAGGCGCTGATACGGAGTCCCCTCGATCATCGTGATCTGATACGTCTTAGTCTGGTTACCGTCGCGATCACGCTCCTTATAGTTGTATTTCGGATCTGCCTCATAGTCGCGTTGATTGGCTTCAACCGATTTCTTAATGATGTCCTGGACATCCGGAGTCGCCGATTGCGCGACCATACAGGCCAAGGAAGACAAAGCAATTACGGCTGCTGAAAGCCGCATCAGGTTCGAAAGGTTAGTGTCTGGCAAGGTAGTAGTGAACCGCGGGTGTTACGACTAACGACAAAAACATAGACGCAAAAATCCCGCCGATTACTGCAATAGCAAGTGGTTGCAACATCTGAGAACCCGCACCGATCGCAAGCGAGAGCGGAATCATGCCTGCCACCGTTGCCAGTGCCGTCATCAGAATTGGACGTAAGCGCCGCTCTCCCGCCTGCATGATCGCCTCGCGCGCGTTCAATCCTTCTGCCCTGTACTTCTTATCCGCGTCCAACAGCAGAATGCCGTTCTTGGCCACTATCCCCACAACCATGATGAGTCCCATGAACGAAGAAATGTTGAACGTCGTGCGCGTAATGAACAATGCGAACAAAACGCCGGAGGTCGACAAAATCGCCGAAGCGAGTATCGCGACCGGCGCCGCAAAATCCCTGAATTCGATCAGTAGGACTGTGAATACCAGAACGATAGCCGCCGCAAGCACGAACATCAAATCATGGAAAGACTGCTGCTGTTGCGCGTACAGGCCGCCGTACTCAATGCGAATGGAAGAAGGAACATGCAGCGCCGCAACTTTGGCCTGCGCCAGGCGAATACCCGTGCCAAGGCTCATACCCTCCAACCGGGCTGTAACTGCTACGTATCGCTGCAGGTTCTCGCGATGAATCTCGAGTTGCCCCGGTTCGGTTTGGAACGATGCGACTGACCCGAGCGTCGCGACATGCCCGGCCGAACTGATCAGCGGAGTGTTCCTGATCGCATCCAGCGACGATCGCGACGCCTCCGGATATCTCACTCGCAGCGTGTACGGCCGCCCGTTGCTAATGACGGGCACCGACGCAGGCTCGCCATCCATGATCGCCGACACGTCCAACTCCAGTTCCTGGGGAGTGAAGCCGGCTCGAGCGGCGGTGGTCGGGTCGATCGTAAACGTGATTGCCGGTCCGCTGATTGTCTCGTCGATGCCGTTTTTGAGGTCCTTAACCGCTGGGATCGCTTTGATCGCCTCCGCAACCCGCGGCGCCCACGCCTGCAATAGCCCCACATTCTCGGAAAATAGCTTGATTTGAATCGGATCGGGAGAGCTGGTGAGGTCGCCTATCTGGTCTTGTAGCAATTGAGAAAAATCTGTATCGAGCTGTGGATACCGCTCGTTCACGCGCTTACGAACGTCCGCGATCACCTCGTCGATACTCCGACTCCGATTGTCTTTCAGCTTGATGGAAATGTCCCCGGTATTCGGTTCCGTCACGGTTGCGAATCCGAGCTGCAAACCGGTGCGCCGGGACGTAGTTTCGATTTCAGGAATACTACGAAGGATCTTCTCGACGCCCAGCAGCACGCGATTGGTGTCTTCGAGAGACGCTCCTGCCGGCATCAGGTAGTCGAATACGAAACTCCCCTCATCCATCGTGGGAAGAAGGTCTGTACCAAGCGAACGGTAACAGAAAAACGAGGCCGCTATCAGGCACACCGCCGCAAGACCAAGCACCACCGGACGGCCAAGAACGAACGAAATCGTCCCTGCGTATACCCGCATGACGCGCGACATGATTGCGCCCTGCTTCTTTTCCGAGCTCCGCGTCGGACCGTGCGTCCGGACCAGCAAATAACTCAGCGCGGGTGTCCACGAAAGCGCCAGCACCAGAGAAGTAAGCAGTGCGACGCCAACCGTCAGCGCCAACGCTCGAAAGAACGTCCCTGTCACTCCGGTAATCGAAATCAGCGGCAGGAAGACCACAATAGGCGTTACTGTCGACCCGACCAGTGGAATTCGCATCTCGCGCAACGCGGAAGCAATCGCCTCGGAACGGCCTTGCCCAGCCTCCCGGTGCATCACGATGTTTTCGACCACAACAATTGCGTCGTCAATGACCAAACCGACAGCCGCCGCCAGGCCGCCCAGGGTCATCAGGTTGAAGCTTTCGCCGATCGCCCGCATCGCGATAAATGTGATCGCGATCGTTGAGGGAATCACCAGCCCGGCTACGATCGATGTCCCCCAATCCCGCAGAAACAAAACCAGAATCGCGGCAGCGAGTATCAAGCCGATCAAAATCGCATCGCGGACGCTCTTAATTGCGGCGTTCACCAGCAGCGACTGATCGTAAAACGGCTGTATCGAGACGTCGGTTCCCAGAGACTGTCGCAACCTGCTCACTTCGGCATGTATCTCGGCCGCGACCGTAACCGTGTTGCTGTCCGGTTGCCGGAAAATGTTCAGCAGCACCGCCGGCTTGCCATTCGCCCTAACCATCGTGTACACGGGCTTCACTGACGGACTCACCGTGCCCAGATCGCTCACGTGAATCGGCGTCCCTGAAGCCGTCGTTCGTGCCACGATTCGCCCAAGTGCCTCGACGTCGGTTGCCTGCCCGCTCACCAGGCTGAGGACGAGTTGGTGGTTGCGCTGAATATAGCCGGGAGAATCAATTAAATTGCTGTGCGCGAGGGCATCGAGAAGTGTCGGAACCGTAGTCTGTGTTTGAACCAGCTTCTCGGGATCGGTCTCGATTTGAAACTCCGGCTCCTGTCCGCCTTGCACCACGACGGACGAAACGCCCGCGAGACGATTGATCCGCGGTTTCAGGGTATAGGTTGCGAGCTCCCATAATCGCGTTTCGGGCATCGATGGCGACGTGACGCTGTACCCCAGAATTGGGAAGGCCGCAAACGTAAGGCGGTTTGCGTTAATGACGGCCGTGGCCGGCAGCGTTGGCTGTACCCGTGCAATTGCGGCGTTCACATACTGGAGAGTCTGGAACATATCGACCGACCAGTTGAAGAACAGATCGACTTCCGCTGAACCTCGACTCGTGTTCGAATCCACACGCATCAAGCCCGGAACCGAATTCATCGCCTCTTCGATCGGACGCGTGATCGTAACCTGCATCTGGTCGATCGGCATCACGCCGTTGTCGATGCCAACCACAATGCGCGGGAAATTCGTGGACGGAAAAACCGCAATCGGGATCCTAACCGCGACATAGATTCCGAATGCTGCAATCGCGACGACGATGAACAGAATTGATTTCAGGTGAGTCGCGGTCCAGTGTTGGCGCTCCGTAACCGATGCTCGTTCCGCACCGGACGGGGAAGAAATCATTGCTCGCCTTCCTTCGAACCGGTCACAATCTTGATGTTCGACTTATCGTCGAGTCCGAGCCCTCCCTCCGTGATGACGCGGTCTCCAGGCTTCACGCCGCTTAGGATCTGAACCGCATCGGCAGTGCGCAACCCCGTTTTTACCTTGGAGTTGTGCGCAAGATTGTCTGTGCGCGCGACCATCACCTTCTCGCCCCCGTCTTCGGCCGGCAGGATGGCGGCTGGCGGAACTATCAGGGCATCCGGAATCTCACCTGCTCGAATCGAAATCTTGACGCTTTCGCCCGGTTTCAAACCTTCGCCCGCATTGCGGGCTTGAACCCAGATCTGAACCGTCGTGGTGTTGGGATCGACCGCGGGGCTCACCACACTGACTTTGCCGGCGATGTCGCCGCCCGCTCCGGAAATCGTCGCCGGAGCCCCCACCTGCAGTGCTGCCGCTTCTTTCACCGGAACGCTGGCTCGCGCCACCACCGTTGAGACATCCACTATCGAAAACAATGCCGACCCTGCGCTAGCCATCTCCCCGACGTTGATCGGCCGGTCGGCCACCATCCCCGTGATCGGGCTTCGCACCTCGGCATAGCTCGCCTGTGCCTCCGCGCTCTCATAATGAGCCTTTGCAGCTCGCATCTGGGACTCTGCGCTTTCGAGCTGTTCCCTTCGCCCCACCGATTCGAGCGACTTCAGCGTCTGCTGTGCTGTACTGTATTGGCTCTGCGCCTGCACCATCGCGACCCGCGCGTCCTCGACGAGCTTCTCAGCAAGCGCACCCTCGTGGTACAGCTTGGAACGGCTTTCGTAAACCTTTTGCGCCGCCGCGAGTCCTTCACGTGCTGCCTGAACATCGGCCTGCGCTTTGGCCAGATCGGTAGGCATGGTGGCGGACTTCGTGTTCTCGTAGTTCGCCTCGGCCTGCTGGTACAAATCTTTGCTTTCCTGAGCCGCGGCTGCCAGATCGCGATTCTCTAAAATTGCCAGCAGCTGGCCTTTGCTTACGTGATCGCCGCGCTGTGCCAGAAAGCGTTGCACCGGCGCGCTGATCTTTGGCACGATGTTCGCTTGTTGTAGCGGATAGAGCACGCCTTCGACCGTCACAAGATGTTCAATCGCGGCCTTGCGCGCCACGGCAACCTGCACCGGCGCAGCGGGTGCCTCTTCAGAATCGCCGCCGCCGGATGCACCCGCTCCATGCGAGCACGACGCGAGCAGAATACACGCAAGCACCGGCCAAATGAGCTCACACCGCCGTAAGATCCTGGACCGAATGCTGCCAGTACGATCCGATCGCGGTCTGACCGTCGCGGTGCTGGATTCAGGTTTTTGGTCGAGAGCAGCGTCGAGCGCCGCCCTCGCAGGAATGATCAGAGTTGCCTGCACTGAACGACCATTATCGCTACAGTGCCCATTTGCGCAAGTTCGTCCAAAGAACCTCGCGAACTCTGCCGTAACGTACTTTATCGAGCGCTTATCGGACGGCCAGCTCTTCTTTTTGTCCGGCACCCAGCTCAGACAGGCGCTTCGCAAGCAGATCCTCGAGTTTGACCAGCGAATCGCTGAACCCCTTGATCCCTTCCGTCAGCTTGTCCGACGCCATGCGATCTTCCTTATGCATCTGCTCGAACTTCGCTTCGTCGATCGTAAGCTTCTCGAGATTGAGGCCCTTCGCCTTTTCGGGGTCGAGCTTACGGGGCAGTTCGCCCGTTATCGAATCGAGCTCATGCAGCAGCTGCGGTGAGATGGTCAGCAGGTCGCAACCCGCCAGTTCCTTAATCTCGCCCGTATTCCGGAAGCTTGCGCCCATGACCACGGTCTTATACCCGAACCTCTTGAAGTAGTTGTAAATGCGCGTCACCGACTGCACGCCAGGATCTTCCGCGCCTACGTAATCGCGGTTGTGCTCCTTCTTGTACCAGTCGAGGATGCGGCCGACAAACGGCGAAACCAGCGTCACACCCGCTTCCGCGCACGCAATCGCTTGATGCAATCCGAACAGCAGCGTCAGGTTGCAATGAATGCCTTCCTTCTCTAGCTGTTCCGCGGCCTTGATGCCGTTCCATGTTGACGCGATCTTGATCAGAATGCGCTGTCGCGAGACTCCTGCCTTCTCGTATTGCTCGATGATCGAGCGCGCCACCGACATTGTCTTTTCCTTGTCGTAAGAGAGGCGCGCGTCCACCTCTGTCGAAACTCGACCTGGAATGATCTGAAGAATTTTTTTGCCGAATGCTACGGCAAGATGTTCAAACGCGAGTTTTGCGACCTCTTTGTCGCTGGCCTTGGCGCCCAGCTCTTTCTTTGCCTGTAGCAGCACGTCGTCGACGATCGGCTGGTATTGAGGCATCTGGGCGGCGGTTGTGATCAACGAAGGATTCGTAGTCGCGTCCTGCGGCTTTACCTGCTCAATGGCCTGAATGTCACCGGTGTCGGCGACAACAGTTGTAATCTTTCGAAGCTGTTGGAGTAAAGTTTCTGCCATTCCGTTCTCCTGACCTGACGGCACTCCGGAAGCATCAAGGCACCGGGCGCCGTCCTCTCTTTCATTGTCTCAAAGCATGCGGGCTTCCGGCCTGCATACCAAAATCGGCTTGCCGGCCCGTGCTCAGTTCGGCGGATTGCTCGGGCTATTACCTGCAAGTATCGTTTCGGCAACTTCTCCCAATTTCATGAACTCCGCGTATTCCGACGGCTTCCGAAAATACGCATTCGCGCCCTGCCTCGCCATCTCTTCACGATCGACTGCCGAATCCGATGAGGTAACAATGATCACCGGCGTAGCAGCGTACCGTTTCGTGTTTCGTATGTGGAAGAGAACCTGCCCTCCATCCTTCTTCGGCAAATTGATATCCAGAATCACCAGGTCGGGACCGGGCGCGCTTTCCTCTCCTTCCAGCCGCTGAAGCATCCGAATTGCCTTCTCGCCGTCGGGAATCACCTGAATGTCTGCTTCAAACTTTGCCTGGATGGCATCGCGGATCAGGAACACATCGGCCCGGTTGTCTTCAATCACCAGGATCCGGCAGCGTTTCCTCCGCCCCGACTCGTCATCCGGGCAAGGTGAAGAAGAAGGTGGATCCTTGTCCTGGTTTGGATTCGACCCAAATACGGCCGTGATATCGCTCCACGATCCGTTGGCAGATCGCCAGGCCGATGCCTGTGCCCGAATATTCGTCTCCTGCATGCAATCGCTTAAATAGCCCAAAGATCTGCTCCTTGTACTCGGGATCGATTCCAATGCCGTTGTCCTGAACTGACAACCTCCACATCTCGGCCTGCTGCTGCGCGCTTACGTGAATGACTGGTGCCCGGTCGGTGCTACGGTACTTGATCGCGTTCCCGGCCAGGTTCTGCAACAACTGCCTCAGATGCGTGCTATGCACCCGCAGCTTTGGCAGCGGATCGGATGTGATACTCGCGCCGCTCTCGCTAATCGCGCCCCCCAGATTCGCAACCACTTCCTTGAGAACAGCGTTCGCATCCACTGCCTGCGCGGGTCTCTCCGCACCCGTCACCTGGGTATACGCCAGCAGGTCGCGTACCAGCGCTTCCATGCGTGTCGCCCCCGCTCGCACAAAATCGCAGAATTCGAGCGCAGCTCCATCCAGTTTGTCGCGATAGCGGCTCGTCAGTAGTTGCGAATAAATCTTTACAGTCCGCAGCGGTTCCTGCAGATCGTGGCTTGCCGTGTAGGCGAACTGTTGTAAATCGTCATTGGCGCGCCGAAGCTCGTCCTCAATCCGCTTCTGTTCATCGATGTCCGTGCAGGTGCCGAACCACTTGACGATTTCTCCGTCCTCGCCGCGCGCCGGAAGAGCCCGCCCTATAAACCAGCGCCATCGGCTTTCATGCCGGTCCCACAACCGGTACTCGATCGAATACGGTTCACCCGTTCTTACCGCCTCGTACCAGCTATCGCGGCATCGCCCTGCATCCTCGGGATGCACGATCCGTTCCCAATTGGCATCCCCGAAAATGGTGCGCTCGAATCCCGTGAACTCGTACCATCGCTCGTTGTAATAATCGAGATACCCGTCCGGCCGCGCTGTCCAGACCATCTGCGGCATCGAATCAGCCAACTGGCGGAATCGTGCTTCGCTCTCCCGCAAAGCAGCTTCGGAGCGTTTGCGTTCGGTGATGTCTCGCGCGATTTTCGAAGCCCCGATGATCCTCCCCTGCGCGTCCTTGACCGGCGAGATCGTCACCGAAATGTTCAGCAGCGCACCGTCCTTCCGCCTGCGAATGGTTTCAAAGTGATCCACGCGTTCGCCCCGCCGCAAACGCCTCAGAATCTCCGGCTCCTCATCCAGACGATCGGC
>JAFARV010000613.1 GCA_019245255.1 Acidobacteriaceae bacterium
TTCCGCGAGCACAGCATCGACATTCTCGTCGGTACCCAGATGATCGCAAAAGGGCATGACATTCCGAATGTGACGCTGGTCGGTGTCGTGCTAGCCGATATCGGTTTGAGCATGCCGGATTTTCGTGCTGCCGAGCGTAGCTTCCAGTTGCTGACTCAGGCTGCGGGACGCGCGGGCCGAGGTGACGTGCCGGGCAATGTGATCGTACAAACGCTAAATCCCGATCACTACGCAATACTGTTCGCCGCCGATCAGGACTACGAAGCGTTCTACAAGAAAGAACTCGAGTTCCGAAAATGGCTGCGCTATCCGCCGTTCGCGGCATTTGCAAATGTCCTGGTTCACGATCAAAAGCAGGAAGAAGCGCTGCGAATGGCGACTCAGATCGGGTATCTACTGACGCCGCCGCCCGAAGGTATGCGGGTTATGGGACCGGCCGAAGCTCCGATTGCCCGTCTTAAGAACGAGTATCGGTACCAGATTCTTTTGAAAGCCGTTAAGCGCTCGACGATTCGCACTGCCGTCAAGAGGATCCGGACGTTCGCCGAAACCGAGAAATGGCGAACGACGGCTTTGGTCGTCGACGTCGATCCGATCGCGTTAATGTGACTGCTGGGGCGCCGGGACGGCGCTGATCAGCTTTTCTATACCGGGGGCGATCTGGACCAGCAGATCGGCATGCGGCTTTGAAGCTTTCGTGACGGCATCCGTGGCGGAAGATTTCCAATCGGCTGCTGGCGGGGTCTTCGAATCGAGTCCTGCAATTGCATCGAGACCGGCCTTGCACAGTGTTGTGATCGCATCCGCAACCGGGATGTCTTCATGCAAGAGTGAATTCGATTCAAGTGTTGGCCGCACGGCAACCGCGTTCTCCCACCACGCCGTGAGGTGCGTTCGTAGCTGCTCGCTTGCATTGGCTGATTTCGGCCCTGCGAGGTACTCATCGACAGCATTGCGGAATTCGCGAGCGGCTGGGCTCTCGGGCGGAATGGCGTCTACGAGCCGGTTGAAGGGTGTCAACATGCTGTAGCCCTCAGCGTGACGCTCGTACCCTTTCACGGGCTCGAGAATGGATGCGAACACATCGAGTTCGTGCACCGGTGCTCCTGCGGCGAGCCGCTCACGCATCTTTTCGAGATTGGTTCGCTGGTTCAACCCGAGCCATTCGAGCCAATCATCGGTGACAGCGAGTCTGCGATACATGGAAGGCACGTCTGTGATCGGCTCAGGCGACCAGAAGCGTTCCGCAATGGCGGCAATGCGTGGCCAGAGTCGTGAATCGAGATTTTCGGCGGTTGCAAGCTCTTC
The DNA here is from genome assembly GCA_019245255.1 of Acidobacteriaceae bacterium. Lineage (GTDB taxonomy): Bacteria > Acidobacteriota > Terriglobia > Bryobacterales > Bryobacteraceae > Bog-105. Next base: position 1,309 of record JAFARV010000613.1, read on the forward strand.
CCACATTGCGGCTTCTCCGCCGAGAATTAAGCGGCTCTGGTCGGGGCTGAGATTGGCCGGCGTTCCCGGAGGCGGGCTGTTCGGCGGTAGCGTGTGTCCGGGCGCAGCCGGTGGCGCCTTCATCGGGTCCACTGAATAGTGATACGAAGCCGGATTCATCAGGTCGAGATAGTACCCTGCCGAGAGAATGCCCTGATACCCTTCACGTGCGGCTTGCCACAAGGATTCCTGCCCGCGCCACGATTGAATCACGACGCTCTTCGGCAGGTCCGGTTGCAGCACCTCATCCCATCCAATCATTCGCTTGTGTCTTCTGGTCACAATCTTCAACACGCGCTGATTGAAATACACCTGCAGTGCGCGGCCATCTGCGAGATGATGCTTGTGCATGAACTTCTGAATGCGCGGATTCTGGTTCCACTCCTTCGGATTCACTTCGTCGCCGCCGATATGAAAGTATTCATCCGGGAAAAGCGATGCCATTTCACCAATGAACGTGTCCAGAAAGCGATATGTGTACTCGCTCGTAGGATCGATTAAATCCGACATGATGCCCGAACCGCGGACAATCTGGAATTCACCGTTGCGCGATCCCAGTTTGGGATACCCCGGCAACCAGCTTGTCGCGTGCCCCGGCATGTCGAATTCAGGCACGATCCGCACGCCGCGATCCCGCGCGTACGCGACAATCTCGCGCACCTGCGACTGCGTATAGAACAGCCCGTCGGAGCCTTGTTGCTGCAAGCGCGGGAATTTCCGGCTTTCGATGCGAAAGCCCTGGTCGTCGGACAGATGCCAGTGCAGCACGTTGCACTTCACAGCCGCAAGGCCGTCGATGGTCCGCTTCACATCATCCGCCGGAATGAAATGGCGCGAGACATCGAGCGAAAGTCCGCGCCACTCAAAGCGCGGCTCGTCGTGGATGCTGACGCCCGGCACGGAGAATCCGGAAGCCGCATTGGGCCCCTTGTTCTGCTCGATCAACTGCAGAAATGTCTCAAGGCCGCGCAGCACACCTAACGGCATATTCGTCGATAGGCGCGCGTGTCCATTCGTAACGTCTAGCGAATACTCCTCGTCGTCGCCGAGGCGCTGGGGCGGCCGGTGATCCCGCTGCTCGACAACGATCTGCAGGGTCCCATTTTCAGGTACAACGTGCGCCAGAACCGGAATTCCCGTCTGCGCGCTGATCCGTTCAAACGTCCGCTGCACTGCCGCCTGTACCCGCGAATCTTTGGTCCCGGCGCCGGCGAGGGAAATTGAAAATGAAGTGTCGATCGGCAGCGAGCCCGCGCTGGTAGAGATACTCGCGGGCCACGGCATCAATGGAAGACTGTTCACCTCCGGCTGAGCAAAGGCCGACGCTGAAACAAATACGGTCAGGAATGTGAGGCGTGAAATCACAGTGATATGCTATCGCCCGTCGACCTCAGCAAGGAGAAAAATGCATTTTTCGAGCAAACCCTTCTTTGTAATCGCGGGCCTGCTTGCATCGAGTTTCGTTGCCCAATCGCAGGTCTTCCGGATGAGCAGGGAAGACATGATCGAGTTCACCGAGAAGAACCCGTTTGACCGTTTTCCCGATGGACGGCCGAAGGTTCCGGACAACCTGATGAAGCGTATGAACGACGTTTCCGCCGAAGAGGTTTGGAACATTCTTCACGAAACCGAGTACAAGAATCAATGGGCCGATGGCTTTCAGATTGTGCATCCCGAGAAGAAGCTAGTGGGGCGTGTAGTAACTGCGCAGTTTATGCCGATGCGTCCGGATGTGTATCATCCCGCCGTGGAGCGCGCGCGGAAGAATGGCCTTCCCGACTTACATAATCAGACCGTGATTGACATGCTGCAGCCCGGCGACGTGCTGGTGGTGGACCTATTCGGAAAGAAAGTAGGTGGAACGATAGTTGGCGACAACCTGTTCTATTACATCTACAAGACCACCAGAGGCGCGGGTCTCATTGTGGATGGCGCTGTTCGTGACCTCGACGGCATTTCCGAGATTGACATGCCCGCGTACTTTCGTTCCACCGACCCTACCCCAATAGGTGACGTTATGCTTACCGCGATCAACGTTCCCATTCGCATTGGCGATGCCATCGTCATGCCGGGTGACCTCGCTGTCGGCGACAAAGAAGGCGTGTATTTCATCCCGCCTCAATTCGTAAAACAGGTTATCGATCGCGCCGACGAACTTCACATCCACGACGAATGGACCAAGAAAATGTTCGAGACCGGGAAATACAAATCAGCCGAAATCTACGGCAGCCCAAAGGATCCGGCGCTCAAGAAAGAGTACGAAGAATATTTGAAGCAGCACCTCGCCGAGATCCGTAAACAGAACGGCGAGTAGGAGCGGAACCCGCGCGAGTTTGCCTATGCCGGCTTCGTCCAGACGGCAAGGATTGACTTTCCGAGCGAGTGAAGAAGGACTTTGTCGAGGATTTTGGATGCCGGGACCAGATACCGGTCCCAAATTGCAAGTTGACCAGCCGTCGGCATTGCCTGCCGAAGCAGATAGCGGTTGGCGGCGGACGCAAGCAGACCCAGGCAGTCGAGATACATAACCCGCTCGAGCCGCAGACCGGGCGGAGAGATACGCTTCATGGACGGGCGATCATAGCGCCGGAAGTGTCCGATGGAACGATCGAATGGTGCGTAGAGCCAGTTATGCGCGGGCGAAAGCACCACGATCGACCCTCCCGGCCGCAGATGCGACGCTGCTGTAACGAGTTCCTGCCGGTCGTCCTCGATGTGCTCCAGAACGTCGATATAGATGATGCAGTCAAATCTCCAGGATGGATCGAGCGTGTGTGTTGTCCCGCATACGAACTCGTAGCCAGGGCTAAACGGACGCCGGCCCACGTTGACACGGAGCTGTTCGAGGAGCTGCGCGTCGGGTTCCAGACAAACCCAACGCCTTGTCGCCCCGATGTCAAGCAGCCTCGTATTCGAGCCAATTCCGGCGCCGGTTTCGAGCACCTCGCCTTTAACGTACGGACGCACCAAGGACGACCAGTATGCCTTCCAGTTGCGGGCCGCTGCGAAAAGGTCGAGTTCGGAACCAACGTACGCGAAATCAGCCATTGGAATATACGGTTGTTATTTCCGCCACAAAGTACGAGAAATCCCGAGCGGGTACAAAGCCGAGATTGTTCCTGCTGAACAACATAAAAAACGTAAAGCTGCTGGCAATAGTAATCAGTTGAATCAGAATGATAACCAAAGTCCCCGACGCGTAAGTGGCCCAGCCCGGAATCGCATACGGCGTAAAAAGCCGGATACCAATCACCAGCGCGATGCCGAAGGCAGTAAGCAACGAACCAACAAGAGAAATTAAAAGCAGGCGCACACCAATTACATCCGCAAAGACCGAAATTGCACTTAGACCGTGGGCGACCAAGGCAATAAAGTTCATGCTCGACTTACCCGAAATCCTTGTGCCGCGAGCAATGGGAGTCAGGGTGTAGGGAAGGCGTGACCGAAATACCGCCGCCGCATAGTGGTTCCAAAGCTCCGAAACAACACTAAGTGTGCTCAAATACGCTGCCGGCAAGATGCTGAAGTTACCCACACGTACAGCGATCCCGGTCAATGCGCGATGCACCACCTTGTAAATGAAATAAAAAATCTTGAACACGGCGGATTCGGAACGCCGGCTACGCTCTGCGAACACGGCCTTCGAGCATCCATTCTGGACAAATACGTCGATCAGCTGCACGACACCCTCGGGTGTATCCTCACCGTCGGCATCCATAACCAGTACTGCATCGAAGTTGGGTTGTTGCGAAACCTGCGCGAGACCGACAGCAATCGCGCGCTGGTGCCCAAGGTTGCGGCGCAGGCGCAGCACCGAGATTCCGGCCACAGCCCGGAAAGGAAATGCAAAATGAGCCGGGCGGCATCGCTGAATTGAGGCATCGTCCACTAATAAGATGCTTAACGCCGTTCCGGCTGATCGAGACGTAACCGCACTATCGATGCGCCGCACAAGCTCTGCCGCGGAGTCCCAGTCGTCGCGCAAAGGCATAAGAATGAGGATGTGCAACGGTTCGAGAGTCGCAGAATGCATCGAGAGCCGATATCAGTTTGTCAGTTGCCCAAGTGAGGCTTTCAGTTTCGAGTTTTTTTCGCCGATACCCGAGGTCGCCACGCTAAACTACACATAACGGAAAGCTTTGGCCACAGCACCCAAAACGCCTCCGCCCGCGCGGAGCTCCCCGGACGTACGCCGCATCGCCCGGATCGCAGATCGGCCCACATTTGCCGAAGCGCAACGGTGGTTCGTCCGCGAGCGTCCCTGGTTGAATGAACAGCACCTGCAGCTGTGCCGCATTCCGGCTCCCACGTTTTTCGAACAACAGCGTGCTGAGTGGTTTCGCCGGCAACTCGAGGGGCTGGGTTGGACCGCCAGTCTGGATCGGGCTGGGAACGTTATTGGGACTTTCGGGCCGGTCTCATGCGCGCGTCAGCTTGTCGTGTCGGCGCATCTCGATACCGTGTTCGCCCCCGCACGCAGTGAAGCAGTTTTCTTTGCGCCCGATGGCCGTTTGGTCGGTCCCGGAACATCCGATAACGGCTCTGGTCTGTCCGCACTTCTTGCAATCGCGAAGCTCGTCAGTAGCTCCGCCGAATTTCATGAACTCGCTTCCTGTTTGCTGATCGTGGCGAATGTCGGTGAAGAGGGCGAAGGAAACCTGAACGGCATGCGCTACCTGTGCCAGCACACTCTGGATGTGGCCGCCATTCAGGCCTTTGTCGTTCTCGACGGACCTGCAACAGATCACATTACCGCGCAGGCGCTTGCCAGCCGACGATTTGAGATCAGCTTCAGCGGTCCCGGCGGGCACAGTTGGAACGACTACGGCATCCCGAATCCCGTGCATGCCCTCAGCAGTGTGGTGCATTCCTTCGTGCAGAGCGCGGATGAGCGTACGGCGTCAGAGGACAACGGCGCGTGTGCCTATAACTTCAGCGTTATCGAAGGCGGCAGCAGTATCAATGCCATACCGGGCAGCGCCCGGGCCAAACTGGACCTACGTTCGGAAGCTCCCGCAGCGGTCGACGATTTGGCTTCCCTGCTCTCAACAGTTGTCGAGCGCGGTCTCGAACAGGCGAATCGCAGCGCGAAAGTGCAGCGGCTCACGGCTAAGATCAAGGACCTCGGGTCGCGACCTGGGGGCAAGCTTCCGGACGACTCCGAGCTGCTGCGGACCATTCAGGCCGTGGACGCTCACCTTCAAATCCGCTCACGCCTGGATTGCGCTTCGACGGATGCAAACGTTCCACTTTCGCTGGGTCTCCCTGCCATCTCGATCGGCACGGGCGGCCAAGGCGGAGGCGCGCACACGGACAATGAATGGTTTCAACCTGACGGCCGCGAAGCCGGGTTGCAGCGCATTCTGCTGCTATTGATAGCCCTTTCCGAACGGCAAATGTCGTGACTGCGGCCGACAGGGCTGCTGAGCGTACTTTAACCCATAGCACGAAGGCAGAGTTAGCCCTTGCCTTCGTCGCACTGCTCTGGGGTACAACGTTCGTCATCGTCAGAGGGGCGCTGCCGCGCATTTCGACGATGTACTTTCTCTCGGTCCGCTTCACGCTCGCAACGGCGTGCATGTGTCTCCTGTTTCTGCCTGCGTTTCGGAGTATGAGCCTTCGAGACTTACGGTGCGGCTTGCGAGGCGGCTTCGCGGCAGGAGTATTTCTGTGGCTCGGCTACGTGTTACAGACCTTCGGACTCAAATACACGACGGCCGGCAATTCAGGTTTCCTTACTGGACTATATATTGTGGTAGCGCCGCTGATCGGCGCCGCATTTGCACGCCGCTGGCTGCAGCCGGCCGAGTTAGGTGGACTTGCAGTTGCGACCGCAGGGCTCGTGCTGCTCGCCGCCCCGAATGTGAGCGCGCAGTATGGCGTCAATCGCGGCGACCTGCTGACCATCGGCTGCGCCATCGTCTTTGCATTCCACCTGTTGGTCCTCGGGCATTTCTCAAAGCGCGAACGATTCGAAGCCGTCGCGATCGGACAGGTCGCACTTACTGCCGTGCTGTCGAGCTTGTCACTAATCTTTGAACCTCCGGCTGCGACATGGACCGCCGGAGTCGTTTTTGCCATCGTGATTACAGGCGTCTTTGCTACCGCTGTCGCCTTTGCATTCCAGACCTGGGGACAGAAGTACACGACGGTAACGCGGACCGCGCTGATCTTCGCGCTGGAACCGGTATTTGCACTGGTCACCGCGGTAGCTGTCGGAGGCGAGAAACTTACTATTTACTCAGTTACCGGAGGAGCGCTGATTTTATGTGGCATTCTGCTGGTAGAGTTGAGGCCACAGCGGGTTGACACACAGGTGTAAGCTCTCAGCGGACATCCCGGTATGCCGGCGGCCGGTAAATTCCGAGTTCGCTCGATTGCCGCAGGATTTCACGCACTCGGAGATTGAATGCTTGTACGTCCGCTGTTGCTGGCGGAGGAAAGACTGGGCCGGAGGTGGCCTGCGGGGAAGGATTGCGTGCATACAGGCTCATTCCGATGATCAGATCGCGATTCCGCCTCTCAAGAAACCGCGCGCCCCAGACGTCCATTGCCACAGAGAAACAAATGGCGCCGCATGCTGCACACACGAACATAGGGTTGCGCCAGGGCAAGTGCCGATTTCTGTCGAGCCAAAGTTCGACGATCGCAAACCACCCAAAGATCAGAAGAAGGGTGGAGTAAATCGTATACCTGGACGCCATACTGGCTTGGAAGCCATAGTTCAACCGAAAACAAGTCAGGCAAATGGAGGTCAAAACCAGAAACACGACTGAATAACCTACGTCAGGCCGCTTGCGGAAGTAGCCTCGCCTGCCCACATAGATACAAAACAGACAAAGTAGCGTTCCTAAGACGATGCCGCCGGCTCGAATCGGATACGCACCGGCGCTGCCAAGGAGAGACACCGCGAAACCCAGACTCCGCAAGCGTGCGACGGCGGGAATCACAGAACCAGAGGGAGTTTGCCAATTCGCGGGAGTGTAGTTATACAAGTAACTCGCCATGCACACTGCCGATACTCCCGCCCAGGCAAAGATCCGCCGGAAATCGCGTCTAACGGCCAGGACCACAAGACCAATAGGAATGAGCACCAACCCGTTACCCGACGACGATATCGCCAACACAAAGAGCGCCAGCGCGGCAGAAAAGCTCCAACGCTTCGTCTCAAAAAGAAGGTGGATCGCAGCCAGGGAGAAAACGATGACCGGTAGGTTCTGCAGCGCCCCAATAGGGAAATCGAGAGTCTGCGCATATTGCAATTGGAACAGCAACCACGAAACCGGAATGAAAAAAATCAGTCGTCTCGACAGCTCGGCGGCAGGCAGAAACATGCGCCATAAGACAATCCCAAGCAAAAGAGCGAAGCCGTTGCCGAGCATGCACAGTGAGGGCAAATTGATATGGCCCAAGGCTTTCACTTGCGCCCAAAAAACTGCCTCTTCGAAAAAGAGCTTGTATTCGCTATGTTGCGATCCCAGGAAGAAAATGAGCTTGGCCCAGAAAGTCGGTGCCGCCTTCAAATGGTTTAAAAAGCCCAACACTGCATCGTAGTCGTCGAACATCGGGACATCGATAACGTAACGCGCCAGGATCGAGCAAAAGAGAATAGCCGGTAAGGCAATCAGAACAAGCGGTATAACAATGGAAAGCTTTCGGGCGGCGGACGACATGCTTTTCTTCGAGCAGGACTTACATCTCTCTAATGATTACCGTGCCCGGTGACAGGCTAACGGTAAAGAACACTCGCTCTCGATGATGTCCTGAGCGCCGCTTCTTCTGACGAGTCCGCGTGATACGAGCTTCTCACCAGCGGTCCGGCCTCCACATGCGC
>JAFARV010000688.1 GCA_019245255.1 Acidobacteriaceae bacterium
CGGAGAGCTGTCGAAGCGGTATTCGCTGTCGTAATCATCTTCGAGAATCCAGGCGCCGGCGTTGTTCGCCCAATCGAGCAGTTGCAGGCGGCGCGAGACCGTCATCGTGACCCCCATCGGGCACTGGTGAGACGGCGTAACATAGGCGGCGCGCGCATCAGGACATCGCGCGACGCCTTGTGAGACATCGATGCCTTCCTTGTCGACGGGCACGGGGATAAGCCGACAGCCGACCAGCGACAAAGCGGAGTGCATGAGGGCGTAGCCGGGTTCTTCTACCCACGCAGCATCACCTGGATCGAACAGAACCCGACCGCATAAGTCCAGGCCTTGTTGGGACCCGCTGACGATCATGATCCGCTCGGGGTCGCAGTGTACAGACCGTGCTGTTCTGAGGTAGGCGGCAAGGACCTCGCGAAGTTCGCGTGAACCCATCGGATCACCGTAGTGCAACGAGCTTGCGCGTACGCTGCGGGCGCGGCGAGAGACCAGCTTCGACCAAACCTGCAACGGAAACTGATCGAACGCAAGTTGCGCAACGCTGAATGCCCCGGAGCCGTAGGCCCATGGCGAATCCTCGCGTCTCGATAGAAGCGCTACGCGACGCGATCGCGGTCTCGGCCGCTCAGACGCGAGTTCCGGCGATTCTCCGGTGCTCTCGCCGCGCTCTGCTTCAAGCGAGGAGTGAAGAGAGCTAGATACGAAGGTTCCCGCGCCCGGACGTGTCTCAAAGTAGCCTTCCGCAAATAGCTGAGCGTATGCGTCAACGACGGGAATGCGCGATACACCCAGCTCATGTGCCAGCGCGCGCGTTGAAGGTACCTGTTGTCCGGCTGGCAGATTTCTTCCGAGAATGGCTGCGCGATACGCATCATAAATTTGCCGGTGGATTGGTTTCGAACTGTTGCGGTCAACCGCGATCAAAGGAGACATCCCGCCTCGCGGCTTCCGCCAATTCGGAGTGCGCGGCGGCCGGCCCACGGTTCCCCTGTGAGCGCCGAAGTTGCTCATATCGCTATTGTGTGTGACAGCGAGTTAGCTGTCGATCTGCTATCGCCTGTGTGCCCCCTATCGTCTGTCGATTGCCCATGCGAACACAAGGCCAATGACGGAGACGACCACAACAGCCAGGCTTGCGAGCAGCCAGGACGCGGGCAGCGCGAAGTCGTGTGCAATGGCACGACCCCAGAAAGTCGCTGCGAGCAGCACAATGAGAACCGCAACAGCGAGCGCAATCTTCTGCACTGCCCGAATGGCTGCTACCGAGCGCTCGGCGATTCGTCTCTTTCTGGCGATTTCCGCTCGCCACCAGATTGCGCCCGCTGTGGGCGCTGGCACTTCGTCATCTCCTTCAGCAGCCGCGGCCTGCATAAATCGCTGGATTAGGAGTGCGTCGCGGCACTCCGGACAGCTTTCTATGTGAACCTGCAACTCAGGTGACAATGCTCCAGATTTGAGTTCGCGCAGCGTGTCGTCTACCTTCTCACACATACTCAGTTTCATCGTGCCCGTCACATGCCTTCCGGGGGTTTGACCCCTCCGCGATTCAGTACTTCGCTCAATTTCGCTCGCGCTCGCGAAAGCATTGGACGAATACTTGCGGTTTTTGCACCGACAACTGCCGCAATCTCCTCATGGCTGAAGCGCTCAACGTACGCGAGCCACAGCAGTTCCCGATGTTTAGGAGGCAACTGCTCGAGGAACTGCTGAACCTCGATTCGGGCGTGCACGTTGTCGCCGGACGATGCCGAAACATCGTGGTCCCCTAGCGGCTGCGCTTTGCGCCTCGCGAATTCCGTACGCGCCAGATTCGTTGCAGTTCGAAATAGATAATTTTTCAGATGCTGCGGTTCCATTCCCGCCGGGAACTTCGCTTCAAGCAATCGCAGATAGGTTTCCTGAAGCAAATCGTCGGCTCTCGCCCCATCGCCCGCGATCCGGTGCAAGTAAGCTCGCAGGGAATGGACCGTTTGATCGTGTAGCCGGCGGAAGGCATGCTCATCCAACCGGGCGCGGTCTTCCCGAACACCGGCTAGAATCGCCGCCGCCTGAAACAGGGGCATTTCTATGCTCTGTTACTGCGCAGCTCGGTCGGCGCGAGCAGGCCCCAGGATCTGCACAACACCCAAGACGCCGCAGCAGAGATCAGAAACCCTAAACCCACCGCCAGCGACATCGCCGCCACGACAAGCAGGAAACGATCGCCGTCATGCTCAAAGCTGTCGAGCCTCAGCAGGAACGCCGCAAACCCGATTAGCGAAAGAATGCTGCCCGCCTGGAACGCGTTCAGGATGCGGCCAGCCGGATTCGGGCCGTCCATCACCGCCGAATCGAGAAATCCCCGGGCGACGCTGCTTTCGAGATAAGTAATCATTTCGCTGCTACCCGCACATCTGTCGAGTACTCGCGCGTGTGTTTCCGCAGCGAGCCTCGCGATACGCGTGCGCCGGATGTTCGTCGCAATTGTCCACACGATCCATCCGCCGGTCGCGAAAACCGACAGCGGAATCAACACTTCTTCGCCACTCATTTTCAGCCTCCAACCGCGCTCGTTTCGGTGTTTCTTGCGCGTTCACCTGTATTACCGATCAGCGATGCGGAATGTTAACAGTAGAAACGAAAAAATTGGCTGGGTTGTTCGCGGCTATGCGATACCGAGCTTTGCCTGCATGTCCTCAAGCGTGACGCCCTTCGTCTCGGGATACGAACCCAGTACCACGAAGAATTGCACGATCATCATGGCCGAAAATACGAGAAAGGGTGCGCCTCTTGAGTAGGTGGCGATGATCGGAAACGTCCAGGAGATCAAGGCGTTCATGAACCAGTGAGTAAAGGTGCCCAGGCTCTGGCCACTGGCGCGAACGCGTGTTGGAAACACCTCGCTGATGAACACCCAGATCACCGCGCCCTGAGAGAATCCGAAAAACGCGATGAACCCCACCAGCAGCCAAACCAGAAGGCCCTCATGCGTTCCGGTGAGAAAGATCGCGGCGACTCCAGCCAGACATACAGCGGTCCCGACAGCACCGATCAGCAGAAGAGTCTTTCGGCCCACACGATCGATGATCGACATCGCAACAATCGTAAAGACCAGGTTCGTCGCCCCGATCAACACAGCCTGCAGATCGCCCGAAACTTTGCTGAAGCCGGCGCGCGCGAAGATGTCGTTCAGATAGTAAAGAATGGCATTGATTCCAGACAACTGATTGAACATCGCCACCGAAACGGCAAGGAAAATTGGGATTCGGTACTTGTGCTGGAAAAGCGGCTCACGGCCGTGGCCATGCTCGTAGTCAACCGATCTGCGAATATCCTGCAGTTCTGCGTCAACGTTTTCTTCGCCGATATCTTCCAGCGTTTGCCGGGCATCGGCAACTCTATTTTGTTGAACCAGCCAACGCGGGCTTTCCGGAATTACAAACAACATGAGGAAGAAAAAGAGCGCCGGGATGCCGGAAACTCCCAACATCCAGCGCCATTCTTCGGGACCACCTACATTGAGGCCAATCAGGTAATTCGAAAAGTACGCGATCAGAATGCCTGCTACAACGTTGAACTGGAAAAACCCGACCAGGCGTCCACGCCACTTTGCGGGGGAAATCTCCGCAATGTACATGGGTCCAAGTACAGACGACCCGCCGATGCCGAGCCCGCCGATGAAACGCGCTACCAGCAGCGAGGGCCAACTCCAGGCGGCGGCGCAGCCGATCGCAGAAATGAGATACAGGATCGCCATCCAACGCAAGCTCGCACGGCGGCCATAACGATCACCTGGGATCCCGGCGAGCATGGACCCAATGATGGTGCCCACCAGCGCGATTGCTACGGTGAAGCCGAGCCGCCATGGAGAGAGCGTGAACGTTCTGGTTAAACCGGCCGTGGTCCCGGCGATCACGGCCGTATCGAACCCAAAAAGTAGACCGCCTAAAGCTGCAACGATTGTGCTTTTGACGAGGGCCGCGCGAAGAGTCATGCAGCCCTGCTTTCGAGAGCACGTTCGGCGAGCACAATTGCTCCAAGCACTCCCGAGCGTGAACCGAGTTCGGGCGGCACGATAAACGAGTCCAGTTCCACAGTGACCCGGTTGTGCCGGATGTATCCCTTCAGTAAATCGGCAAATTCGCGCCGGATGAACGGGAACAGATGAGAGGCATGCATCACGCCGCCCCCCAAAATTATTCGTTGGGGAGAAACAGTCAGCGTTAGATTCACCAGCCCGAGGGCGAGGTAGTGAGCTTCGAGCGGCCACGCGGGATGTGAATCCGGGAGGTCGCGTCCGGCACAGTGCCAGCGCGCCTCAATCGCGGGTCCGCAAGCCAGGCCTTCAAGACAATCGCCGTGGTACGGACAAATGCCGGGGAACGGGTCCCGTCCAAGATCGTGCGGAATGCGAAGATGACCCATCTCTGGATGAACCAATCCGTGCAGCACATGCCCGTCAGCGAGGCTGCCGCCACCGATTCCCGTGCCGACGGTCAGGTAAAGTGCGTCAGTCAAACCACGAGCGGCCCCCCAGCGCGCCTCGCCCAGCAACGCGGCGTTCCCATCGGTGTCGAAAGCGACCGGCACGCCGAGAGCCTGCTCTATCGAAGAGCGCAGTCCGAAGTTAGCCCATCCCGGTTTTGGCGTCGAGGTGATGAAGCCGTACATCGGCGAGCCGATGTGCAGGTCCACCGGCCCGAACGAGCCAATCCCTACTGAGCGCACCCGCGAACCATGTCCGCCGGAAAAGAACTCGACCACTTTCGGGATCGTGTCTTCCGGCGTGGTAGTCGGAAAAACGGCTGTAATCAGGTCGTTAGGTCCGGTTCCGACTCCGCAAACAAACTTGGTTCCGCCCGCCTCAATGGCGCCAAACATCTCACGAGTATATGCGAGTGGAAGCGAATGCTATGCCCGATTTTTCCACTTGATGTTGCAGCCCAGACTCGGCTTCTGATCGCCGTTCACAGGACGGTAATTCAGTACCGCCTCAATTGCAGCGCGCAGATCGTGCCCGGTGACCGGCTTCCCGCTATTCGGCCTGCTATCGTCAAGCTGACCGCGATATGCGAGCTTGCGGTCGCGGCCGAACAGGAAGAAATCCGGCGTGCAAGCCGCGTTGTAGGCTCGCGCAACTTCCTGCGTGTCGTCATAACAAAGTGGAAACTTGAATTGAAGTTCTTCGGCCATCTCGCGCAGACTCTCAGGCGAATCGTCCGGGTATGCGCCGGCATCGTTGGATGAAATCGCCACGATTCGAAGCGGAGTGCTCGCATAATCGGCGCCGATGCGTGCGAGCTCCTGCTGCACATGTTTGACGTACGGACAGTGGCGGCAAATGAACATCACCAGCAAGGCCTTAGCATCTTCAAAACTGGCCGGGCTGATGGTCGCGCCTGACACCACGTCCGGGAGTGCGAAATCAGGAGCAGGCGTGCCAAGCGGAAGCATTGTGGATTCGGTTCGCGCCATATCCTTCAACCTAACAAGCGCCGGCCCGGAGCACTCAGGATAAAGTACAACTGAAGCAGATGCGTCTTAACGATTCCAGGTGGATTGCCTACTGGTACATATCGATCGGTATCGGATTTGTGCTGCTTGCGATTTACAACGCAATGATTGGTGGAAAGCTGTGGCTGATCGGAATTCGCCTGATCATTGCAGCCGGCTTCGCCTTTCTCGGCTGGATGGATCTCCGCGCCAAAAGCAAGCAACGGCGATAACCTACTTTCCGCGGGTTAACCATTCGTACTGCTGCTCCGATAGAGGTACGACAGATAATCTGCCCTGACTGACTAACGGAGAGTCTGCGAACAGCTTGTGCTGCTTAATCTCGGCAAGCGAACGTGGCATTTTCAGCACCGATTCCGCCTTGATCCGGACAACCGGCGTTTTCCCGTCGACAGTGACCGAAACAACCGACGCCGTTCCGACCGTGCGGCGCTCGCTTCCCGTGTGATAAATAACCAACTTATCGCCCGCGTGCATCTTCCTGAGATTGCTAACCGCCACTGGATTAGTGACACCGTCCCACACTGTTTCGCCATCACGCTGAAGGTTCTCGTATGAGTATTGATCTGGCTCGGACTTGAGTAAGAAGGGCATCGTTTGCTCATCTTATACAAATTGCGCCGATGAACCGGAACGGCTAGCAAGTGAAGGCGCGCAAAAAAGAAGCGGCTCTTCCCTTGTCAGGAAGAACCGCTCACAAGCCCTAGCTTCGGCTTGAAGTAAGGACTGGGACTAAAGTTTGGAAGTGGTCGCCGCGCTTGATCGCGAAGTTCCGGCCTTGGCGTCGAGCTCATCTAGGCTGGCCGAAGTGGCCGCTGCCCATTCGTCGGCTTCCCGAGTCGCTTGTTCGCGCGTGATTCCGTATCGCTCCTGCAACCGGCCAATTAACTCATCTTTTTTCCCCGATAACGTAGTCACGTCATCGTCAGTGAGTTTGCCCCAGCGCTGCTTGACGGATCCCTTCAGTTGTTTCCACTTGCCTTCAAATTGATCTGAATTCATGAACGAAGGTTCTCCTTCCGAGGCTTCGGTTAAGCAATCGCGTGGCCAAATACTGTTTACAAGTACTTACAGTCTTTCCTCGCTGTTGTACCGGCAAAATATACCTAGCGTCGTGGTGGTTGCTTATCCGAGCATCCCAGCCGGCTCTGGGATACTCAGTATTGAATGTGTCGCGATCGCGCCGTACTCGCAACGAATTTGCCGCTGCCGCTGGTCGCACGAGGCAAGGTTCGCGACCTCTACGATCTCGGCGACTCGCTTCTCTTCGTTGCGAGTGACCGCATTTCAGCCTTTGACAATGTGTTGCCTACAGGCATCCCGTGCAAGGGCAGGGTTCTGACACAGATGTCTCTGTTCTGGTTTGAATTTCTAAAGGATCTTGTTCCGAACCATCTTCTGTCGGCGGAGCCGCCGAGACGCCTGAGCGCGGACGACGGGCAGACGCGCCTGCTCGAGGGACGCTCGATGGTTGTCAAGAAGGCGGAAATGGTGCCCATTGAATGTGTGGCGCGCGGGTATCTTGCTGGGTCGGCCTGGAAAGAGTACCAGCAAGCTCAAGCGGTCTGCGGCATTCCACTGCCGCCCGGACTACGCGAGAGCGAACGCTTGCCCCTGCCGATCTTTACGCCTGCGGCTAAATCGCACACGGGTCACGACATCAATCTGTCGTTTGACGAGCTGGCGACCCGTGTTGGTCTCGATCTCGCAGGCCGTTTGCGCGATCTCACGCTCAGAGTCTATGAACGCGCCGCGGCTCACAGCCTCTCCCGAGGAATTATTCTCGCCGATACGAAGTTCGAATTCGGATTTGTCGGCCAGGACCTTTTACTGGCAGACGAGGTTCTTACGCCCGATTCGTCTCGTTATTGGCCTGCCGACGAGTACGAGCCAGGTCGTCCGCAGTCATCGTTTGATAAACAGTACGTCAGAGACTACCTGGACACGCTCGATTGGGATAAAATGCCCCCAGCCCCAGGTCTGCCCGAAATGGTGGCGCAGAAGACGAGCGAGAAGTATCAGGAAGCCTACACCCGACTTACGGGCCGCGATCTGTTCGCAACTTCATCGGCTTCAGCCATAGCATGACACCGCTGAATTGGTTCGATATCGTCATCATTGCCATCCTGGTGTCTTCCGCTTTATCCGGGCTGCGTTCGGGACTCGCGCGTGTAGTAGTCGGCCTGATTGCGACGATTGTTGGTTTCCTGGCTGGTTTCTGGTCCTACGGTTTAGTGGGTTTCAAACTTGCGCCCTACGTGCACTCGACCGGCGCGGCGAATTTCCTTGGTTTCCTCGCCGTCTTTTGCGGCACGCTTTTGATTGGCGCTCTCGTCGGCGCCATACTTTCGCGCTTGCTGAGGTGGGTAGGGCTGTCCTGGTTGAATCATGCGATGGGCGGCCTGGCGGGCATTGTCCGCGGCGTGCTTTTGATCGCAATTATGGTGAGTGCGCTCGTCGCCTTCACGCCTTCTCCGCCGCCCGATTTCCTGAATAACTCGCGTCTACTGCCGTATGCAAGCCAGATCTCGACTTGGCTCGCGGATGCTGCTCCGAAGGATCTGAAGGACGCCTTTGATGCACAGATGAAAAGCATCAGGCGCTTGTGGACCTCCGAGCAGCTTAAGCGATCGGAAGAGATTTGACGTCAGGCGGCTGATCTTGCTTTTTGTATTCGACTTGGACGGAACCCTGATCGATTCCGTCGAGGATCTCACAAGAGCTGTAAATGCGACGCGCGCGCATTTCAATATGGGACCGTTGAGCGAAGACGCTGTCAAGTCTTACGTAGGACACGGCGCCACTGTGCTCATGCGCCATGCGCTCGGCCCTTCTGCATCCGGCCAGATGCTCGCTGACGGACTCAGCTTTTTTCTCGATTTCTACGGAGAGCACGCTCTTGACTACACGCACTTATATCCCGGCATACGATCTATGCTCGATGATCTCCGCAGTCTGGAGCACGTGGCTGCCGTATTGACTAACAAACCTTCGGCCGTAGCAAACAAAATTCTAAGTGGCCTCGGCATCGCGAAGCACTTCTTCAGGGTGTATGGAGGCGATAGCCTGAAGGCGAAAAAGCCCGATCCGGTCGGAGTTCACACGTTGATTAACGAGTCGGCAACAGATCGCAAGGCTACGTTAGTAGTCGGAGACAGCGCAGTGGATGTCGAGACGGCGCGCAACGCAGGTGTGCGGAGTTGTGGCGTAACGTGGGGCCTGCAACCGCACGCTCTCGAAATGAGCCGCCCGGATATTCTGATCGCGAAACCTCATCAGCTGTTCGCGTACATCTAGGCCTGTATTTCTCACCACGTTTGAAGCGAAACGCGTGAGAGGCATGCAGATACAAGACGCGCCCTCGCGCACAGGCGTACGGTGCCGTCGTGCGCGATCCGGATGGTTTGGCGCCCGGAGGCATATTTGAACAATCTGTCGAGGACGGCGATCGAGCGCAACGCAGTAGGTGCGCGCCTCTCGCGCGTTGCAGCCAAGCGCTGGTGAGAAATGCAGGCTAGTCCAAGTCAATTCGCCGCATACGGAGTGTATAGAATCTAGGCGATGAGAATCATTACTGCGATTGTCGCGGGCACCGCGTCTCTCGCGCTAGCGCTCCTGCTGCTCGCACAGAATTCACCCGGTTCCCAAGCGCGATGGTCCGTCGACGCCGCCAACCGCTGGTACGGCGGCGAGCCGTGGCTGGTTGGAAGTAATTATCTGCCATCTAATGCGAGCAATGAGCTCGAGATGTGGCAGCAGGCGACATTCGATCCAAAACGCATCGATACCGAACTCGGCTGGGCGCAGGATCTGGGCATGAATACCATGCGGGTATTCCTTCACGACCTGCCCTGGAAGGAAGACAGCAAGGGATTTGTATATCGCGTGAAGACCTTTCTTGCCATCTGCGAGAAGCACAAAATTAAACCCTTGCTCGTGATCTTCGATTCTTGTTGGGATCCTAATCCGCACCTTGGACCGCAGTCGCCGCCGCGTGCCGGTATTCACAACTCACGTTGGGTACAGAGCCCTGGTCTGAAGGCGCTCGAAGAACCATCGCAGTACCCTAGACTCGAAACATATGTTAAGGGAATTGTTGGTGCATTTGCGCATGACGATCGGGTATTGGGCTGGGATG
>JAFARV010000723.1 GCA_019245255.1 Acidobacteriaceae bacterium
GACATCGACCAGCTCCGGCGCAGCCAGCAGAACTTGCGAGCGGCCCGCGATTTCTCCAGATCGGTCATTCAAGGCGTTCCTCTCCCGCTTGCCGTAGTGGATTTGGAGCTGAAGGTTCGCGCTACCAATCAAGCCTTCTGCAAATTAACAGGCGTGGGCAACGGCGATTTGGAGGGCCGTTTCTTACCCGCGCTGACCGGCGCATTGTGGGGACTTGATCGTCCTCTCCGCGATAGCCTTGAGTCGTTAGGAAACGCTTCCGCGACCGGCGAGATCTTCGAATTTGAGCACGCCACCGCGGGAGAGAATCCCCGGGTCTTATGCATCCGTGGTGCTGCCTTGCAGCCGGACGAAGAGCAGTTTCTACTCGTCACCGTTGAGGACATCACCGCGCATAAAGAGGCTGAGCGGCTGCTGAAAAATGAAAAAGAGCGGCTCGCCAGCGAAGTTGAAGCTACAACGCAGGCTCTTGGCCGGAGCCAGGAGGAATTGCGCGCTCTTGCAGCCAGCCTGTTCACGTCACAGGAAGAGGAGCGGCGGCGCATCGCCCGCGAGCTCCACGACGACGTCAGCCAGCGCATTGCCGCTCTCGAAATGGAAGGTGACGAGGTACAAAGAAACATCCCGTCAGGTGCGGAAGCCGCAAAACAAACCATTCAGCGCATTCAGGCGAGGCTGTCGGAACTCTCCGAAGACGTGAGATTGATGTCTCACCGGCTGCACCCTTCCATCCTCGAAGACCTTGGACTTGAGCCCGCCTTGCAGTCCCTTACCGAAGAGTTCGGCCGCCGCGAGAACATGATTGCCACATTCTCCCCTCAGGAAGTGCCCACCGGTCTTTCTCTCGAGGTTTCCACCGCGCTTTACCGTATTGCCCAGGAAGCGCTGCGTAATATCAGCAAACACGCCGGGCAGACACACGCGCGCGTGTCGCTCAGAGGAACCCGGGACGGAATTCAATTGCAGGTGTCCGATTTCGGGCATGGCTTCGACGTCACAAAAGAGCGGCCCGGCTTGGGTCTGATAAGCATGGAGGAGCGCGCCCGTCAGATTGGGGCCGAGTTCCGCATACAATCCTCTTCCGGTGAAGGCACCAGAGTCACCGTCACTGTTCCCCTCACCTCCGCTATCTAAACATGGAGATGATTTCCTGATGACCCCTAAGCACGACGTGATCGTCATTGGCGCATCCGCCGGCGGAGTCGAAGCCTTGCAGCGCCTTGCGCATGATCTTCCCTCTGATCTGCCCGCATCGGTGTTTGTCGTGATGCACCTGCCTCCACGCGGGAAGAGTTTTCTGCCGCACATTCTCAGCCGCGCCGGCCGTCTTCTGGCATCTCACCCCCACGATGGCGACATCATTGAGCCTGGCCGGATCTACGTGGCGCCTCCCGATCACCACCTCATCGTCCAGCGCGGTCATATCCAGCTCACCTGTGGGCCCAAAGAGCAGCATCACCGGCCGTGCATTAATGTCACCTTCCGCTCCGCAGCCGCGTGTTACGGTGAACGCGTCGTCGGAGTCATTCTCAGCGGGGAACTCGACGACGGCACGGCAGGTCTCTGGGATATCGAGCAGAAAGGCGGCATCACTGTCGTTCAAAATCCTGAAGAAGCCGCATTCCCCTCCATGCCGCTGAGCGCGCTCCGCGAAATTGAAGTGGATCATACGGTCAATCTCAGTGAAATGGGAGCTTTGCTCAGCCGTCTGGCGCGGGACGGAAGTGGGTACTCAGCGATCGCTCAACAGACCGAAGATGAGGGTGTGGAGATGGATCCACAATTGACTGATCTGACATGCCCGGACTGCCGGGGCACAATTTGGGAAGTAAAGCGCGGGAACGCGAAAGATTACCGCTGCCGCGTCGGACACACGTTTTCCGCAAAGACCATGCTGGCCGAGCACTTTGCGGCTCAGGAGAAAGCGTTGTATGCGGCCGTCGTGGCGCTCGAGGAAGGAGCATCGCTCGCAAAGCGCCTGGCCGACCAGTTCGAGCCTGATTTCGCAGACCGTCTTCGCATCGAATCAGATCAGCGGGACGCTCAGGCCGCTGCTATCCGCAAACTCCTCAATGAGCGAGTCACGTTCGAGATGGACTAATCGCTTGTTCCCGGCTTAGGTCGATTGGCAGCCGCTTCGGACGCAGCTTGCAACAATCGTGAGATGCGCTTTCTTTGCTCGTGTCTCGCATTTGCGGTGGCAGCCTGCGCTCAAAACCGCCCGCTAACTTCCTTGCCTTACACGCCCAGCCTGGAACCGCGGTTCATGGACAAAACCGCTGATCCGTGCGTCGATTTCTTTCGTTATGCCTGTGGAAACTGGACCAAGCTGAACCCCATGCCCCCCGACCAGGACAGTTGGAACGTGTATCGGAAGCTCAGCGATGACAACGAGCGCTTTCTCTGGGGCTTGCTCGACCAGGCCTCGCGCCCGGACCATCAGCGTACTCCGAATGAACAGCGCATCGGCGACTACTTCGCCGCTTGTATGAATGAGCAAGCCGTTAACGACCTCGGGGATAAGCCCCTGGCCCGCAGGCTCGAAAGCATCGGCGGGTTGCAATCCGTAAACGATATCGCCGGATACGTGGGCGAGCAGCACGCCGAGGGTATCGACCGTGAAGTCCTCTTCAATTTCTCTTCCGGCCAGGACTACGAGAATTCCACCCGCGTCATCGCCTTTGCCGCTGCTGCCGG
>JAFARV010000724.1 GCA_019245255.1 Acidobacteriaceae bacterium
TAAGGAGCCCGGTCCAGTCCGAAGACCGTACCGCCCGAATGGGGATCGCCGTCATAGAACAATGAGGTCACGCCCATGACGCTGTTACTCTCCGCGGATAACATCGCCGACACGTCAACGTCCTGACCAACAAGAATGCGCCGAGCAGAGAGTTCGATCTTCCCTATGTTCATGCTTCCGGGTTCGCCTTTCAGCGCCGCCGTTTCGAGATCGGGGTGGTTCGGGAAGACATAGAACTCCGAATTATAAAAGCCGACATTATTACTGTAGTCTTCAATCGGAACATCGCCGATGGACGCTAGACCACCAGGAATGCTCTTCAATCCATGGCCCGGAGTCTCCGCGACCAGTTCCCCATGATTTTGAGTCCAAACGACGACCCAAAAAGTCAAATACTGGTCTTCGTAAGGTGTTGTGTCAAATGTCGTACTGGCGAGCACCCAGTTTAGCGGCGCATTATCGTCATCGCTAAACGGCGGGATTGGGCCAATCTCAATGTCGTTGTTGTTAATTAGCACGCTCTTCCCGACGGGCTGTTTGGTATGGCGGTCCAGCGGCTGGACGTAAAACCGAACATGTACCTGGCTGCCGGGCGGCATCGGAGTGAAACTGTAGTTGTATACACGCGCTGCGAGCGTCAACTTGTCTCCCGCAATCGCTGTAGTGAGTTGCGGGCCCTGACCCGGACTCGACGCGCTGGAGATGAAGAACCCACGCATCACATGAAAGTTGCTGTCCCATATGTCGTCAGGACGTGGAGGGGCGAAATCCAGACAATCCATATTTGTCCCTCCAAAACCCACATTGAGACAATTCGGCGGCAGTGGATTTTCCACGGCGACCTGATGCCATTGCCATCGCGAGGGGTGGTTCAACGCCACGTCAGGCGCACCACGGTACGCTTTTCGCCACCAGCTGCCGGCGTCGTTGCGTGCCGGGTCCACGACGAATGCAGTACGTAAAAGACCAAACGTCTGTACATCCGTGTTGAGTGGTAAGTCATCGAGTGCGTTTTCCGGCCGTTTCTCACCGAGTATGTAAGGCGTGAACGGATAATTGTAATTCGTGGGCGACAGGAACGTTCCAGGTTTTTCCACACCAATACCGCTGGACTTACCCACGGTGGAGACTGCCTTGAACATATTGCTGAAGCCTTCGCTGCCGCTGAGATTCAAAGTGGCTGTCCCGCTGACTGTAGTGAAAAGCGTGCTATAGGCGCCAGAGACCGAGAACTCCTGGTCAAATGAATAGTTCTGGTCGAAACTTGCCGTAGAGCCCTGGGTGATGTCTTTCGTCCAGGTTGCCCTCTCCGTGGAAGTGCTCGTGTCCGTCCGTGAAGTCTGTGCGGTAGAGAGTTGCTCGAGATTAGGAATCAGTTCTTGCAGTTGCTCGAAGGTCGCAGGATATGAAAGCACGTTTCCTGGTTCCCATGGCGGCTGATACCAAGGGATCAGGTTGCCGTCCGCCTTATGTGATTCGATCTTGTCTGGTCCCGAGAACTGGATCGTTAACGGCAATCTGTCTGCGGCTTGGCAATTTGGCTTTGCGGCGGGACAGACCGTTTGACCGATTACGGGATAGAGATAAATATTAAACCGGCTCTCGGTGAACCAAACCTGATCGGAAAGACCTGTCTTCACGCTGGCGTCAAATCCGTTCTTTTCATAAGTTCCATATTCCTCCTCATTAAACGACCGCTGCTCCTGTGCCGCCCGCGTTGCGCTGCTCACGCTCAGCCCCATCCCTGCATCGACACTGCCAACTTCGAAAGAGAGCTCTAAGCCTACCTCCGCACCAAACGACCAGCTTGTCGAGTTAGTAACTGATGATTGGTTGCTGTTACTTTCGTTCGTCTCGTACACAGTACGGAATCCGTCCGGGATTGCGCTCAGGTTCAAGATATTTGGTTGGTTACTTCCAACGGGTGCAATGAAATCTACGTGCATTGGCGGCATGGCGGCGATTAGAGATGGCTGAGCGGTATCTGAAATCACCACCTTGACTGGATCGCCGAGCAGAAACGAACGGCCTTGTATATCGCCCGCAACGAGTGGAAGATTGAAATACTGATCCTGCCCCGCAAGCTGCCCTCCCAGGGCTTGAGTGAGTGTAAAGTCTCCGCCGGCGGTTTGAGGCGGGTCGACGTTGTAAACTTCCGCTGCGATTTTGCTGGTGCAATCCGATGAACTAAAGGCCAATTGCAGCTTCAAACTGGGTTGTGTTTTTGACGGGTTCGTCGGAACCGGCTCCGTCCGCGCGAAATTTCCCACCGCAAGTCCCGTGCTGCAGGTTATGCCGGCTGCCATGAATAACGTTTGTGGGAAACGGACCTTTAGATTACTGTTAAAACTTACAATGCCGAGCTGCACGTTTCCTGGGTTGGGGTTGTACTTGAAAGCCACTTCATCGTAGGGTGAAATGGGATCGAAATGGCCGGTTCTTATAAGCACTTCGCCTCCGGACGGAAGGTTTGTCGTATAACCGTCCTGCTGGATCGCCTGGAAGTTGCTGTCGATCTCGAACGATCTGATCTCGACGCGGTGAAACTTTTCGGTCGACTTAAACGCGTAAACCGCAACGGCTAGTTGATCGTGTGATGTGCTACCGAAATGGCCGGCCGCGAGACTCGCCCAGACGTTGAACGACGGTCCGTGTAGGACCAACAGGTGCTCGGATTTGACCTGCAGCGTAAGCGTTTTGGGATCGACGGTCACGATGTCCAGCCAGCACCGGTTGCCCTGTGTGTTTCCATACGTAAGCGCGATCTCTCGCTGGCCATTTCCGCGGAAATCGCCTATGGCGATAGATATGTTAGTGTTGCTGCCTCTGTAATCGGTGGGCGTCCAAACTGGCCCGGAATAGATGCCTTTGGAAGGGTCTTTCGGATCCACTGGCCCGATGACCCTGAGACCGCTGGCGGACAGAATTGCAACTTCACTGAGTCCATCTCCGTTGAAGTCGCCGGCCGCCATTGTTGCGCCGTTGAACTCCTTCGCAGGCACATCCAATTTAAGGGATGTTGTTGCCTGTGATACCGGGTCCGCTGCATAGATGGTCTGTCCGTTTGTGTACACGAGCGTGTCGGTCGGAGATTGAAACATCCGGAGCATTACTTCTGGACCGGCTCCCGCGGGACTAAAGTTCTTCAACTGATACATCTTGCTTGGATCGATCTTGGTTCCGTCATCGGTCTTGATCATTAAACCGCCGATAACAATATCGTCGACCGTCGCGAGAGTGCGGCGGCCGTTAAGAATATCGTCTACGTTGCTGAAATCGGGATTCGCTGCCGCATTTGAGCTTTGAGCGTTTGAAAAGCAAACCGCACCCAAGAGTACGGCGAGTAAGGTTGCCCCATGCGAGCACACCTGGACAATCTGGCGACTTCGGATCAACACGCTCGTTTGCAACGGCACGTATAAGCCCTCCTATCCGGAAAAGCGTGACCGGAGGACGTGCGGGATCACGAATGAGCGAAAAAAGCGAAACTACATTAACTTCGGTCGCAGCTCATCAGGCGAGATCGGCCGGCACAATCGGCAGGCGGCGGATGCGCTTACCGGTGCCCGCAAAGATGGCATTCGTCAATGCGGGGGCGGTGGGCGGAAGTCCGGGCTCGCCGATCCCGGTGGGGGGCAGGGTACTCGGCGTGATGTGGACTTCGAGCAAGGGCGTTTCGTTCATGGGTAAGGTCGAGAAGGCGTCGAAGTTACTCTGAACAGCGCCGCCGTTCTTGATCGTGATCTGGCTTTTGAGTGCCGCTGTGAGGCCGTAAATAATCGCGCTCTCGACCTGCGCCCGAATGGCATCCGGACTGACGGGCGTACCGATATCGACAGCCGAGACCACACGCTTCACGTGAAGGCGACCGTCCGACACAGCGACTTCGACTACGTTTGCGACGTAGCTATTGAAGGAATAGTGACACGCAATACCGCGGCCCTCGCCTTTGCCCATGGGCGTTCCCCAATCGCTTTTGCGGGCGGCGAGCTGCAACACGGCTTTCAGGCGAGCTGTATCCAACGGACGGTTGTCTTTCGAAATCGGATCCTTCACAAGACGTCCGTCGAGCTTGGAAAGCCGAAACTCCAGAGGGTCGACACCCGCGGCATGAGCCAGCTCATCCAGATAGCCTTCCATGACGAAGCCGATGGTGGAAGCCTCGACTGAGCGCCACCAGGCGCGGGGCACACTGGATTTGGTGGGCAGGTACTCAAGCCTGTAGTTATGGCATAGATATGGGAACTGGGTCGAGGAACCGAGTTCAGAGGATTCGGGGGTATCCTTCGGACTCCACCACTCGGAGATTGGCGTCGAAGTGCTGCGATGACGCCAGGCAATCAGATTGCCGTGCTCGTCGACGGCGCCGCTGAGGCGATGATAGGACGCGGGACGGTAGAAGTCGTGCGTCATGTCATCTTCGCGCGACCAGATTAGCTGCACCGGCTTGCCAGGAACTTTCTTTGCAACCTGAGCAGCTTCGGCAGCGAAGTCGGCCTGATAGCGGCGTCCGAATCCGCCTCCGAGCAGAGTGGTCGTGACTTTCACTGCGTCCGGTTTGATCCCAAGCACTTGGGCGACAGTGGTGCGCACCCATTCCGGACCTTGGGCCGGTGCCCATACTTCTGCGTTGTTACCGTTGAATCGCACGGTGCAGTTCATGGGTTCCATGGTGGCGTGCGCCTGGAACGGGAGTTCGTAATCGGCATCCACTCTACGAGCCGAGGGGACGTGAGCCAAAGCGGAATCTACGTTGCCCTGATCGATAACCACTTTGAGGCGTGAATCGACGATGCGAAGGAACTCGTGACGCAGGCTCTCGCTGCTTTCGTTCGAGAACGGTCCCATGTCCCACTTGATCTGCAACTTCTTCCGAGCTTGCATTGCGATCCACGTGGAATCGGCGATTACAGCGACACCGCCCCAGGAGTGGACGTCTGGAACGGCGGGTATTTCGAAGGCTTCGTGCACGCCCGGCATTGCCTTGGCCGCGCTCATGTCGACGCTCTGAACCTTGCCGCCGAATGCAGGGCAGCGCTCGACCATCGCGTACAGCATGCCCGGCAAACGCGTGTCGATGCCGAAAACGGCACTGCCGTCGGTTTTCGAGGGAATGTCTTTGCGCTCAACGACTGTGCCGATAATCTGGACCTCTTCGGGTTTCTTCAGTGTCAGAGTCTTGAAATCGGGAACGGGCAGGAGTGCGGCGGCGGCCACGAATTCACCGAGCTTGGCAGAGTGGTTACCGCTTATGATGACTCCGTTTTTGATCGAGCAGGATTCGGGCGTTACGTTCCAGCGCTTGGCGGCAACGGTGATCAGCATGGTGCGGGCGGCAGCAGCGGCCTGGCGCATGGTCATCCAGGAGCCCGCGACGGATCCGCTCCCGCCCGTTCCCTGGTCACCGAAACGCGGGACATCGTTCGGCGCCTGCTCCACGCGTACGTCCTTCCAGTCAACGCCCAACTCGTCGGCGAGAACCATGGGAAGCGCGCTGGATATGCCCTGGCCCATCTCCGAGCGGCCCGACATCAACGTGACTTGGCCCTCTTGATCGATCTGAATCCAGGAGCGGAAGGGACTGATTGGCGCATTATCCGGGGCGGCCTTTGCGGTCTGTACTGTATCGAAGCCGACTAGCAGTAATCCGCCTGCTGCCGCTGCGGTCTTCAAGACGGTGCGTCGTGAAGGTGGACGTTTTTCGACAGTGGCCATCATAGTTTTGCTCCCGCTTCTCCGCCGTGCTGCATTGTGGCGGCACGAAGTATTGCTTTTCTCATGCGCTGCGCGGTTCCGCAGCGGCAGATGTTGTGAGACATGGCAGCGTCCACGTCCGCCGCCGTGGGATTGGGGTTCTGCCGCAAGAAAGCAACTGCCGTCATGATCTGGCCCGACTGGCAGTAACCGCACTGGGGTACCTGTTCCGCGATCCAGGCTTGCTGGACCGGGTGGCTCCTGTCTTTCGAGAGCCCTTCGATGGTAGTAACTCTTTTCCCGTTCACGGCGGAGACAGGGATTCCGCACGAACGTTGGGCTGAGCCGTTGATATGCACCGTGCATGCACCGCACTGAGCAATACCGCAGCCGTACTTGGTCCCCGTCAGGTTGAGTGTGTCACGAAGCACCCAGAGCAGCGGCGTTGCCGGGTCGACATCAACGGTCTTCGATTCCCCGTTGAGTTCGAAGGTAATTGCCATGAAGCTACACCTTTCTATTGCGAATCGGGATTTACTTAGAATATCGAAAGTCGATGCAGGCGGCGTTTATTGGGCACGCTCTCCCGCGAGACTGTTAGGCCCGGCGCGCGTCACCAGGACATCGAGGTAAGTCCCAACGAGCGTCCTGCCTTCGGCTGGAGCGGCGAGATCCGGATCGATGAAGTTCAACGTCTTGTGCTGGGAGGTGCGACCAATCCACTGTGCGGTTGCCATGTTGTAGCCTTCAACGTGGACATGCTCGGTTTTACCGACATAGGCTGCGTTGCGACGGAGCTGAATGGCGCGCTGCCGCTCCTGCAGAACCATCAGGCGGCGAGTTTTTTCCTCTTCGGGGATGTGATCCTCATACTGCAATGCGGGCGTGTTCGGCCGCTTTGAGTACTTGAAGATAAACATCGACTCGTATTCGATCTCGTCGATGAGTCGCATGGTTTCCTGGAAGTCACATTCGGTCTCGCCGGGGAACCCGACGATGATGTCGGTGGTGATGGCGATGTCACGCTTGGCGCTCTTCATCCATTCGATGCGACGCAAGTAGTCGTCGCGAGTATACTGCCGCTGCATCTTTTTGAGGACCGATGTCGATCCCGATTGCACCGGCAGGTGCACATGGTTGCACAGTGCTTCGTTGCGATCGATGGCGTCCACGATGTCGCTCACAAAGTCGCGGGGATGCGAAGTGGTGAAGCGTACACTCCGGATACCTGGGACCTCGCCCGTGCGCGCCAGCAGATTGGCGAAATCCCAACCGGCTGACGATGGATCACGATAACTGTTGACGTTCTGTCCAAGCAATTGGATTTCGGTGTAACCGGCTTCGGCAAGGGTCGCGGCCTCGCGCATGACGCTTTCGCTGGTGCGGCTGCGCTCCGGTCCACGCGTAAACGGAACGACGCAGTAAGCGCACGATTTATCACAACCTTCAATGATGGTGATGTAGGCCCGATGCGGATTGTCGCGGCGAGTAAATGGGGTGTCGAAGGTCTGATCCGTATCCAGGCTCAAGCCCGTAACCCGGCGATCGCCCGTCTCGAGCTGAATCAACATCTCGGGCAGTTTGGTGTAACTCGCCGACCCGGCTACGAGACTGACGTGAGGAGCACGTTCAAAGATCTTCTCGCCTTCCTGCTGAGCGACGCATCCCAGCACACCGAAGACCTTGCCCTTTCCGGTGTCGCGCTTGAATTGCTGAAGCCGGTGAAAGACCTTCTGCTCGGCTTTATCGCGTATGCTGCAGGTGTTGTAAAGAACGAGCTCGGCGTCCTCGGGCCGCTCAACCTGTGTATAGCCGCGTTCGACCAGAGTGCCGACGACCTTCTCCGAGTCATGGGCATTCATCTGACAGCCGAAGGTCTCGATGTAAAAGCTTTTCATTTGGGACGGCAGAGGCTCAGCGGTCAGCCATGCAGAAAATGCATGAACCACCCGATGCCAAACAGGGCCACGATAAACCAACCGAAACACCGGGCACCATAGCGTACGCGGTCACGCGTCGAGTTCTTGGTGACTATGCCCAATACGATGCTGCTGAGGAGCGCAAAGATGAGTGCCGCTTGAAAGTGATTCAGATCTAATTGCATGCTGGAGTTTAGTCCTTCTGCCCGCTGGCGATTTCGTACGCATCTACCATGGCAAGAATGTTCAGCAGTCCCGCGGCGACGATGAACTTAGAGCCGTAGTCGGCCGTATGTCCGGCGCGGTCAATCGGTGCATAACCCATCCAAACGGCTATGAAATACAGCAGTCCCGCGGCCATGTCACCGATCATGCCGCCGTACTGAATGAGGCGGGAAAGCACATCGCCAGTTCCGGTGACCTGGAAGAGAGGGCCGCGCATGAAAACGCCCACGGCGAAAGAGACAAGCACCGTAAAAAAGACAATCAA
>JAFARV010000888.1 GCA_019245255.1 Acidobacteriaceae bacterium
GCACCGTACGGCCGAGGACGTGCGGATCGGCGTTAAAGCGTTTCCGGTAGAGTTCATTTCCGAGAATCGCGACCTGATCTTTGCCGGGAACCATGTCTGCAGGTGTGAAGCCGCGGCCCAGGACCGGCCGGATACCGAGAAGTGAGAAGAATGCCGGAGTAGTGCGGCCACCGGGCACCTGTTCCGGCTTCAAGCGGCCGCTGGAATCAGGGTCCGACAGCGTGAACCCGGCTTCCTGCCAGGTGCCTAGCTGCTCAAATGAGTGCGCCTGTTCCTTCCAGACTTTATAGGTTGCCGGACGCGGCGGCATCCGGTTCGCAAAGAAGAGTTGCAGCAACGGATTGCGTTCGTACAGCACGGCAAGACGATCGGGATGCTGCGCATGACTAAAAGCGAGCGGGTTCAGCAACACGGCGTTCAGGACGCTGAATACGACTGTGTTTGCGCCGATCGCGATCGCCAGCGCAATCACCGCGGCGATGGCAAAACCCGAATTGTTTTTAATGCTGCGTAGCGAGTACTTGAGGTCCTGAAACAGGGTTTCCATGTTTACTTCTCTTTGAGTACCTCGTCGTAAGCCTGTTTCAATCCATTTCCAAGCTGCTGCTCTGCAATTCCGGCGGCAATCGCGGCTTCCACTCTGCCTTTCGCAGTTTGCAATTCGTTGGCTGGCATTGTTGACGGATCCTTGCTGGTACCGATGCTGCCGATAGATTCGACGGTCCTTTGGACGGCTTCGTTTTGCAGCCGGACAAAGTCGGACTGCAGATCGTATACTTCTGCGTATTTCTTTACTTCCGCATAAGGCATGAAGCTGAGCGCTCCGAGGGCTTGGGCGGTTGTCCAGCTCGAATTCAGGATCGACAGTAAATGCCAGCCTATTTCAAGTTTGCCGCTGAGTTTGCGATGCGCGAGAGCGTCATTGATGTAGCGGAGAGCCGCGTATTGGTTCTTCTGATTCTCCAGGATGCCGCGCAGACCAGAGACGAGCTCTTCGCGATTGTCGCGAATCTCATTGCGGATGTTTTCCCTAGCTTCTCGCGCCAGCGCCTGGTGATGCTGCCATTCAAGAAGCCCTTCGAGCCCGAGCGCAATCAGGATTCCGATGGTGACGATACCCAGGTGCAGCAGAATGTCCGTCCAGCTGCGCAAAGGATGTTCCGGCGCGTGAATTTCCATCCGTTTCTACTTCGGACAGTGTACCCGCCGACGCTTCACGGAATGGGGAAGTTCAAATTCTTCAGCAAACGATACAGGTAATTTGGATGCACTCCGAGGAGACGCGCGGCTTCGATGTGATCCTGACCGGCAAGATCGAAGGCGCGCTTCACTGCGGCACGCTTGGCGGTATTCACTGCCTGCTGCAACATCCCCGTTTCGGCAGGATTGATTCCCGCCCAGCGCTCCAGCAGCGATTCCGGCAGATCCTCGGGGAGGATGGTGTCCGCGGACCCGAGGACGACGGCATGCTCGATGGCATTTTCCAACTCGCGCACATTGCCGGGCCAGTCATAGCTTTGCAAAACGTTGCACGCATTCGGGGAGATGCCCTTCAGCCGTCTGGCGCATTTGGATGCGAATCGATTTAGGAAGTGATGCGCCAGCGGAAGTATGTCTTCGGGGCGCTCCCGGAGGGGAGGGGTGCGCAAGGTAACTACGTTCAGGCGATGGAAGAGGTCCTCGCGGAAGCAACCCCTGCGTACCGCCGCTTCGAGGTCGCGGTTTGTCGCTGCGACCACGCGCACATCGACCTTAATGGTTTGTGTCCCGCCGACACGCTGAAACTCACGGAGCTGGAGCAATCGCAAGAGCTTTGCCTGGAGTGCTTTTGGCATTTCGCCGACTTCATCCAGAAAGACAGTTCCGCCGTTGGCAGCTTCAATCAGGCCGTGCTTCAATGCCGATGCGCCGGTGAAGGCACCCTTCTCGTGCCCAAATAACTCGCTTTCGAGCAGAGACTCTGTTAGCGCGGCACAGTTAATGGCGATGAAGGGCTCTGCTGCCCGGGGGCTGCGGAGGTGAATGGAACGGGCGACCAGTTCCTTGCCGGTTCCACTCTCACCAAGGATCAGAACGGTAGTGTTGTGCGCCGCAACGCGATGTACTTTCTGGCGCAACGCATTCAAGGCGCCGCTATTGCCGGCCATCTCGTCATCGGAACGCACGGCCCGCCTCTGTCTCTCCACTTCTTCCTGGAGAGTTTCGACGTGGATGGCGTTCTCGAGCGCGACGGAGGCCAAACGCCCAACTGCGGACAGCACGAGTTTTTCCGAGTTCCGGAAAGGCGGCTGGCGCCGCACAAGACAGAGCTGACCGGTCGGCTCGCCCTTAACAAGCAAAGGCACGCTGATTTTTTCAGAGGAGGATTTTCGCTCGAGCTCGAGCGTTCGAGATGTACGGTCAATCGCGATAAATCCCTCGTCGGACGGGACTAGCTCGCGTATAAGGGTGAAGATATGCTCCTCCAGCATGCTTCGCACCGCCGTGAGACTGCGTGTCTCATGCAACGCGCGCACGGAATCGAGCAGAGCGGACACGCGTAGAACGGAAATCGAGCCGCCGTCAAGACCTGACTCGCTCATATCACCGCGATTGTTTCACCTTTTGATTACGGATTTCCGCCAAGAGTTGAACAGGAGGTCGAAGAAAATCAATTTGCATTTGTAAGTCGCTGAAACTACGTGCAACGAAGCAGAGTTAGTGCGCAGAGCGGCCGGGCAAAGGCGTGCATAAGTTAGCGCGTCCGGCAGCAAACCGGGAATTCAAGGAGGGAAACCAAATGAAACGCACGTTAATGGCATTCGCAGCCGCAGTAACTACAATGCTTGTCCCGGTGGCAACCGTCCAAGCGCAATCCACAGTGGCTGTATACCAGATTCCGTTCAACTTTACAGCCGAGGGCGTGACACTTGCTTCGGGTAAATACACTATGCAGCATGATGTGGCCAAGCAGTTTCAGAATCTTCGCAGCGCCCGGGGATCCGGGATCTTTCTCCCGGCCGGCCCACAGCTAAGCGGAACGACTGGCGCCAAGCTGGTATTCCACAAGTATGGTGAGAGGTACTTCCTGGCCCAGGTTTGGGATACGAATGGCACGGGCCGCAATATGCCGGTCAGCAAGGAAGAGCGGGAGTTGACACGAAATCCCTCGATGGCGAAGGCCAGCTTTGAGCAGATCACGCTGCTCGCTCAACGCTGACTGCGCACCGCCAACCCGGTGAACCGCAACCACGGTTCACCGGGCCGCTATTGCTGAAGGTATCAAGCGCGCCCTAAGCGCAGCGGGTTTGTTCCGCTCGCTCGGGGCGCGCATCCGCGTTTTTGCGCTCGTAAGGAGGAGAGGAGTTCCTATGTTCATGCGGTTCGTGTTTGATGGAGGGCAAGGTGTCATTTACGCGATTACGGATAGCGGAGCCATTCTCTTTTATCGTGATCAATCCCGTAATGGCAACGGCGACTGGGCTTTTGGAGGGATCGGCAAACAGATCGGTCAAGGCTGGACCGGTATGAAGCATGTCACCTCGAACGGAGATGGAATCATTTACGCGGTTGATTCCCAGGGCCGGATGCTTTTCTACCGCGACCTGGCCCGAGACGGTAACGGCGTCTGGGCGTTTGGCGGAACAGGGAAACAAATTGGGCAAGGCTGGCTGAATATGCAGCATGTCTTTTGCGGTGGTGACGGAATCATATACGCGATCGATACAGAAGGGCGTATCTTCTTTTACCAAGATCAAGCCCGGAACGGTACCGGCGTCTGGGCGTTTGGGGGAATTGGTAAGCAGATCGGAGAGGGTTGGACCAACTTCAGGCATGTGTTTTCGGGTGGGGATGGAATCATCTACGCCATCGATCGCGGCGGCAATCTGATTTTCTACCGTGATGAAGCGCGGAACGGAAACGGTGCGTGGGCGTTTGGCGGTCAGCCACGCACCATCGGGGGCGGGTGGACCGATGTGAGGCAAGTCTTCTCAGGCGGCGACGGCATCATTTACGCGATTAACTCCCAGGGCGAGCTCTTGTTTTACCGCGACGAGGCTCGCGATGGAAGTTCCAAATGGTCTTTCGGAGGCGTGGGTAAACAAATCGGCCAGGGATGGATTGTTGCGCAGGCGGATTTCCAGCTCACCACGCGCTGGGGAGTTTGTATCTGCACTTTCACAGGCGCGCCGCGGCAAGGGAAGATTACGGCCGATTGGGTGACTGAGGCGTTCGGAGAACCGAATGGGATAGACACCTACTTCGGGCGGATGAGCGGGGGCCGGCAGAGCATGCAATTCCAGGCATTCGGGCCGGTGGAACTGATGACCATTGAGGCTAAAAAGGCGGCGGATAACGCCGGTTCAACTATTTCCGCTTTCCGCACGGCGGCCCAGCAGCTCGGGATTCCAGTGTCGAGTTTCGATCACTTCATGTGGATTATCGACGATGGGGTCTCGACAGGAGGAACCACGTCAGGCGACAGCCTGGTGGGAGCGCTGGATTTCACGCCACAGAACGGAATGCACGAGATGACTCACACGAATAACGTGTGCGCGCATGCAGACAAGTTCACCCTTGATGATTATGGAGATGTGTTCTGCATCATGGGGGCCTCGCACGCCGCACGCGGGTTTATCGACCCCGATTTGACATTCCAGACCCCAAGTGGGTCCGATGACTCGCACGCGCTGTCGGGACCGGGTATTTGCACGCCCTATTTATTGGCCGCGGGATGGCTGGACGAGGTCGCTAATACCACGGCTTTGCCATTGACTCCTGTGCCTGCGAAGACGTTTGTGCTTGATGCGAATCACGGTGCGCCGGAGTTCGGCTCAACGAACAACGTGGCTCTCACTTTGGGCAGTACTCCGAGAACGCCGGGCGACGCGGCGCAGTTCTGGGTGGAGTATCGTCAGCCGAGTGGAAGCGACATCGCGATTAATCGTCCCAACCCCCATGCAAATCCCGACCTTCCTGATGGCGGAGTACTGATTGTTCGAAAGGTTCAGATTTTCAACCAGACGGTCTTTCCGCGTTGTGGGGGCGCGTTGCACTCCTTCCTGCAGGCGTACGTGGGAGCCGCGCCGGGCAACGTTCTATCAGTTACGGACGGCTACTCGCTCCGGGTGGTAACCGTGGACCTGGCGAGTTCGCGCATTGAGGTTGCCATCGTTTGAAGCCGAACCACGCGGCGGCGATTCAAGAGCGCGGGTGAACGGCATGCGTGACAGCATTTCCAGACCGGCGTCCGCCTTAACAGGGAAGTGACCAGGATGTGATACGTTGAACGCCAGCAATTCATTTTCTAAATGGAGGCGGCGTTGTCGCGTTGGCTTTTACTAAGTTGTTTATCAGCGATCTTAGGGATCGCGCCGATGTCTGAATCTGCGCCGACAGCGGGTGTTCTTTTGGTCGCCAATAAGGGCGACCAGACGCTTGGGATCGTTAGTCCCACAGAAAATCGGCAGATCGCTGCAATTCCAGAGGGCGGCGTTACCGGTCACGAAGTCGTGGCTTCTCCGGACGGGCAGACGGCTTTTGTACCGATCTACGGCAATTCAGGAGTAGGCAAGCCGGGAACGGACGGCCAAAAGATCGCCGTTATCGACATCGGGTCACGGAAGGTGACGGCGAATATTGATTTCGATCACGGCGTCCGGCCGCACTGTGCCGTTTTCGGGCCTAAAGATGGTTTGCTGTATGTCACGACTGAACTCGACAAGACCATTACGATCATCGATCCGAAGACACTGAAAATCGTTGGCACGATTCCCACCGGCGAACCCGAATCGCATATGTTGGCGATCTCTCACGACGGCCGGCGGGGCTATACGGCGAACGTGGGTCCGGGAACGGTTTCCGTTCTCGACATGGAGGCTCGCAAAACGATCGCAGTTATACCGGTGTCGCGCACAACCCAGCGCATCTCGATCTCAGCCGACGACCGAATGGTGTTCACTGCAGATCAGACGCAGCCGCGGCTTGCGGTCATCGACACCCAGACGAATATGGTCACAAAGTGGATTCCGTTGCCGGGGCTCGGATACGGTACTGCAGCGACCGCCGATGGCAAATGGCTGGTCGTTGCCGTTCCGACGGTGAACAAAGTTTCGGTGATCGATCTCCAAAATATGTCGGTGGCGCACAACATCGACGTACCTGCTGCGCCGCAGGAAGTTCTGATCCGGCCGGACGGGCAGATGGCTTACGTTTCGTGCGATAGCGACCACAAGATTGCAGCAATCAGCACTTCCGACTGGGCGGTAAAGCAGCTGATTGATGCGGGAAAGACGAGTGACGGCCTGGCCTGGGCACCCTGAAGTCGGATGTTAAGCTGAGAGCGTCCACAGGAGAGATGGCCGAGTGGTTGAAGGCGCACGCTTGGAAAGCGTGTTTAGGGGAAACTCTAACGTGGGTTCGAATCCCACTCTCTCCGCCAGAGCCGACCTACGCAATGAACACGCTTTCCCGAGCGCACAGGCCGCTTGCTGGCCGTTGTGCGCGATGTCAGCAAGGCCAGCGTGTTTAGGGGAAACTCTAACGTGGGTTCGAGCAAATGGTTTACCTTAACATCTGGATTAGACTCTGCGTAGAACGCACAGAATAATGTTGCAGTAATGCTTAAATTGTTCCCAAACGGCATTCAGGCTGAACCTGCTGAGGCTCATAACGAACCCCGGAGGTTCGCAGCTCGCAGGCAACTCTCTTCGCCCTTGCGGAACTCGGATACGAAAAGCTTATATTGAAGAGCAAGAGATGAGCACGACCAAATCCTACGATGAAATCGTCGATTTCTTGGCAGCCGGCATCACGCCGGACGCTTTAGTAGCTTTCCGTCCCTCCGACGAAGCGACACGGCGTGTCGAGGATCTGGTCGCCAAGAGTAAGGACGGCACCATCTCCACAGAAGAGCAATCAGAGCTCGACGATTACCTGCAACTCGAACACATTCTCATTCTGGCCAAAGCACGCGCCCGTCAGCATATACGTCTTGAGCAGTGACATCTCCGAGGAACTTCGTAGGCTTGTGGCCGAGCGAGCGGGATAGCGCTGCGAATACTGTCTGTTGAAGACGATTCCTATTCGCCACATCAGGTAGACCACATCATTGCTCGGAAGCACGGAGGTCTATCGACACTGGAGAACCTAGCTTACGCCTGCTTGCGGTGCAACGCCTGG
>JAFARV010000934.1 GCA_019245255.1 Acidobacteriaceae bacterium
GATCCCACGCAGCCGACCGGATGGCGTGTGAACACCTGGGTAAAGAAAGGCATTCTGCTCGGCTTTCGCATTGGAGGAATTGTCGAGATGTCGCAAGCTGGACCCCTGGCATTCTTCGACAAATGGACATATCCCACGAAAAGCGTATCCGTAAGTGACGCTATCCGCATTGTCCCTGGCGGGTCCAGCATCCGGTCCGGTAGCTTCGTTGGACGCGGCGTCACGTGCATGCCTCCCATGTACATTAATGTTGGTGCGTACGTTTCTGACGGCACGATGGTTGACTCGCACGCTCTCATCGGCAGTTGTGCGCAAATTGGACGCAACTGTCATATTTCGGCGGCCTCGCAAATCGGTGGCGTTCTGGAACCCGTCGGTGCGCTGCCCGTCATCATTGAAGATGAGGTTCTCGTTGGCGGGAATTGCGGTGTCTACGAAGGAACTGTCGTCAAGCGGCGGGCAGTGCTCGGTAGCGGTACGATCCTAAACCGCTCGACGCCGGTTTACGATCTGGTGCGGGGCATAGTTCATCGCGCGTCGGAGGACAACCCTCTCGTCATACCGGAAGAGGCGGTTGTTGTCGCAGGATCGCGTCAGGTAACATCCGGGCCCGGCAAAGACTGGGGCATTTCACTCTACACTCCGGTCATCGTGAAATACCGGGATTCCGGCACGGAATCGAAAATCCAACTCGAAGACTTACTTCGCTAGCGTTTGATCAATCCTGCCGCGCCCCAATCACTTGGTTTCGAAACGCGGGCCTGCCCGAATGGCGCAGCAAGTTCCCTGATCGAAAAATCAACCGAACCGTCGCTTACTGTTGCGAGAGTCTGTTGGAAGAACCAACCATCCTCATACCGCTTGCTGGCACGAAGATGTCCTCCTGAGCTGGCCATCGATAAGTATGTGATGCCCTCGAGCTCGAAATGAAGCATCTGGTGGATGTGCCCCGCGATGATGTAACGCGCGCCGTACTGCTTCGCTAAACGTTCGAGTGGAAAATCCGGATTCAACAGCACCGCGTTCATCACCCACGATGGGCGATGCGAAAAGATGAACTTGACCGGCTGGCTTGCGTTCGCCCGCAGGTCTTTCTCGAGAAACGTCATCTCACCAGGCGACAGGTCCTCACTCCGGCTGTTGTCGAGAACTACGAAATGCGCCTGTTTGTAATCAAAGCTGTAATGAAGAGGGCGTTTTGCGAACTGTTCGAATGCCCGCGCGGAAGACAGCGACCAGACATCATGGTTTCCAGGCGTGAGGAAGATGGGCTGTTTCCGGTAAGGCCTCAGTACACTGTTGATCTGACGCCATTCGGCATTTGTCTTCGTGTCATCTTCACCTTCTATCGTGTCCCCAACTGAGATCACGAATTCGGGATGCTCTGCCTCTGCTTCGCGCCACGCTTCTTCGTATACGCCGGGCTGAGCGCCTCCGGTACGATCTCCCAAAATGACAAATCGGAAGGTACCGTGGCCCGCCTGACCGGCCAGCAGCCCGCCAACCACAACCAGAATTGCAACCGAAATGAGACGCATTGTTACTGCCGAGCCTGGATTGTGCCCAATTCGAATTCCTGATCTGCATCGATCGCGTGGTACTCAAAACGCGTTGCGATTTTTGCTGACAGTGCGCGATGGAGAAGAATCAGCTCCGGGCTAGTCCGGGCAAAGTGCGATAACGGTTGTGGATTGCGGAACTTGTAATCGTTTGAAGCAGGGTCAACAGCGCCAAGTCCTTCTACTCGGTCGGGCTTGTCATCGAGATACGCCTGAACAGTTGGCTTGTCGCCGTAAAAGAGAGCAGCAGGCATGTCCAATAGGAATCGGTCCGAACAGAGGATCAGCAGCGTTCCCGGCATGTCATTGCGATGCTTTTTGATGAGCAGTATTTCGGGCCGCTCGTAAGGGCGGCGTAAGTCTGTCCAAAGAAACACGGCCAGAAAGGTCGAGACTGCAACAGGCGCGACAAACAGAGTAATTCGGGGTCGCATCCAATGAGCCATCTCGTGAGCGATGACGATCGAGAGCGCTGGATAGATCGGTGTGATATACCACGTCAACTTAGTCACGATCAGCGTATAGAAACACAGTACAACCGCGGCGTAGATGCCGGGCACGCTCAACCGGCGCTCACTTCGAAAGCGAATCGCTGGCCCAATCAGCACTAAGCTCCAGGGAAATGCACTCTTGGCGATATGGACGATATAAAACAGCGGCCCGCCCACATGGCCTTCGAGCGGCTCGACGCTGCGAGCTAGTAACTGACGGCCGATGTAGTCATCAAAAAAACTCTTTCCGAACGTCACAAGCATGTACGCATGCCATGGCACCACGAGCAGAAGGAATAAGAAGCTACCCATTTCGAAGGGTTGCCCAAACCAGCCGGACTTCCACTTCTGTGTCACCGCGACAATGGCCAATGTAATCACAACCGGAGCTGGCGCAGCGCTCTTTGTCATAATTGCGAGTGCCAGCCCAATCCAGAACAGATACCAACCCTGCTGATCGCGTTTGCTGACACGATAGATTCCATACACGCTTACAGTCATCCAAAGTGTGAGCATCATGTCCGTAGTTCCGAGCCGGGCCTGATAGAAAAATCCATGCGTACACAACAGAATCAGAGCGGCAATCC
>JAFARV010000957.1 GCA_019245255.1 Acidobacteriaceae bacterium
TTTTCGGCAAGTGCGTGTCCGGTTTCCGGCTGCTTCATTCGTTGTGCTCACGGGGAGCAAATCGGCATGGAAGATAAAGCTCCCACGGAGGACCGAGAATGGACACGTTTCTTGCTCCGATAGAAAAGCCCAAAGGGCTGACGATGAAGCTGGCGTATTACTTTACACGCCGGCAATTTGGAAAAGTGCTTACACCATTGAAAGTGCACTCGGCTCGCTTGCCACCCGCTTTCGGGATGTTCTACGGCAAGGTTGGCAAGCTGGACAAAAAGCTGGTGCTACCGCCCGAGACTGTGCTCCTGATTCGAGAACAGGTAGCGCGCATCAATATCTGCACGTTCTGCATGGATATCGGCCGATCGTTCACCATTAAAGCGTCGATGAACGAAGCGAAGTTCGATGCGTTGGACCAATACCGTAGCAATCCGCTGTTTACGGAAGCAGAGCGTGCCGCGCTGGATTACGTGACAGAGCTTACAAGAGACAAGAAGGTGAATCCCACCACCTTTGCTCTCCTGTCTCGCCATTATTCTGAACGGGAAATCTGTGAGATCGTTTGGGTAGTTGCAAGCGAACACTTATACAACATGACGAATATCGGCCTGAACATTCATTCGGACATGCTTTGCGACATCAGCCGAAGAAAAAAATAAAAATGCGGGTAGCCGCGGTGTCCGGTTTTGAGTTGTGTCTTCGTCGTGGAAGTGCAGGGCCGGAAAACGGTCTGCATGACCGAATGAAACAGAACCAAAAGGAGAAGGAAAGTGACAAAGTTTGTGTATTTATTTCGAAGTGATCCGTCGGTCTTTCGCTCAATGTCCCCTGAACAGATGCAACAGACGATGAAGAAATGGATGGACTGGAGGGAAGGATTGGAAAAGAACGGCCACATCCAGCAAGGACAGCGCCTGGATGGGTCGGGCAAGGTGATCCGGGGTAATGCCAAGGCCGTGACCGATGGACCTTATGTGGAGGTCAAGGACTCCATTCAAGGCTTCCTGCTTGTCGAGGCGAATGACATAGACGAGGCAACGGAACTGGCGAAGGGCTGTCCGATTCTGGAACGCGAGGGGACAGTGGAGGTCCGCGCCGTCGCTTCCTAAGTAGAGGCTCGCTTGCAAAGGACCGCTACGGAAAACATACCGCAACTGGTAGACCATTTTTTCCGCCGCGAGGCGGGAAAGATGGTCTCGTATCTGAGCAGAATCTTCGGATTGGGAAGGCTCGATCTGGCAGAAGACGTGGTGCAAGACACGCTCTGCCGCGCACTCGAAGTGTGGCCTATCCAGGGCCTTCCCGATAATCCTTCCGCATGGTTGATGCGCGTGGCGCGCAACCGTGCCATTGACATGGTAAGGCGGGATGCGCACTTGCGCTATTTTGCTCCGGAGCTGGTCCAGCTCTTGACGGCAGGCGAGGGTGAGCTTGCCCAAGCGCCGCCATTGCAGAAACAAATCGCCTTCGAAAGAGAGATCAAAGACGATGAGCTCCGAATGGTGTTTTCGCTGTGTCATTCGGAGCTTTCAACCGAAGCCCAAGTAACGCTGATTCTGAAGACGCTTGGCGGATTCAGCGTTTCTGAAATCGCGCACGCGCTGCTTATAAGCGAGGACGCCGTCGAAAAAAGGTTGGGCCGGGCGCGGAAAATCTTCCGGCATTCGGGAGGCTTTGAAGAACTCACGGATGCATCAGCCATCGGAACACGTCTGGAGGCGGTTTACCAGGCGATCTATCTTCTATTTAGCGAGGGTTACCATGGCAGCGGACGCGAAGGCACGCTACGAGAGGATCTTTGCTTCGAGGCCATACGCCTGGCACTACTGTTAAGTGAACATCCGATAGCGAACACACCAAAGACATATGCACTGCTCGCGCTCCTATGTTTCCATGCAGCGCGTCTCGGAGGCCGCGCCGACGATGACGGACTGGTTCAACTGGAATTGCAGGACCGCTCCAAATGGGACCCGGATCTCATGAGCAGGGGATTCTGTTTCCTAGAAAGATCCTCCAGCGGAGAAGAACTGAGCGACTATCACCTGGAAGCGGCTATTGCTGCGTTGCATTGTTCGGCCGCAACGTATGAGAACACCGACTGGGCTAAAATCCTTGAGCTCTATGACCTGCTTGTCCGCTTGAAACCTACGCCCATCGTTGCCTTGAACCGAGCCGTGGCATTGGGAAAAATCATGGGACCCGAAAAAGCGCTAACAGAACTAGGGGCGATTCCCGACGCCCCGAAGCTCAAACAGTATCCGTTCTATCCCGCCGCGTACGGGGAGTTTCATTTGCTCGCAGGCCGTCCGGCCGAAGCAGCAAAATACTTTGAAGAAGCTGTGAAACTCGCTCGCAACGGGCACGAGGCAAGCTTCTTTGAACGAAAGTTAAAGGCTTGCGGGATAGATGTTGGATCTTAGTCAAGCTTTCTGACCCAGATGTTCCTAAAGCTAATCGGTTGGCTCGGGTCACCGTGCGCCTGCAGCTTAATGGGAGCGGTGGTGTACTTCTTGTAGAAGGGCCGGCCAATGTACAACGTCTGGCCCTTCAACTCAAAGTGATTCTGGACTAAGACGCCGTTGAAAAACACGGTGACATATGCAGGAGTTTTGAGGGACCCATCCGGGTCGAATGTGGGCGCAGTCCAAACTACGTCATAAGTTTGCCACTCGCCAGGCTTGCGAGCGGGATTTGCGAGCGGAATAGCCTGCTTGTACATGCTGCCTGCCATTCCATTTACATAAGTTTTGTTCTGGTAGGAATCGAGGACCTGCAACTCATACCCGTCGTCGCCGGGGCCCGTCGAGGCTAGAAAAACGCCGCTGTTACCCCGTGCCTGACCTTGGCCGGTAATGTCCGCGGGGATTCTCCACTCAATGTGAAGTTGGTAGTCCCTAAAGGTCTGTTTGGTCTCGATATTTCCGGATTTCTTATTCACGGTCAGCACGCCATCTGCGACCACCCATTTGGCGGGGGACTTATCCTTGACTGACACCCACTCATCCAGGTTCTTGCCGTCAAACAATACAATTGCGTCGGACGGAGGAGCTCCGCACGTAGCAGCGGGAGTCACCTCCTTCGGCACCGGTTCCCAGACTTCCGTATCTTCTGGTTTTTGGCCGGATGTTTGTTGCCCGTAAAGATCAGGCGCCACCGAAATGAAAAGCGCAAACACAATATACTTCGATAATTGAACGCGCATGACCTGTAGATGAGGATACATTGAGACTGGACCAGCTCACTTTTCGGCTGGAACAGAGACCATGATGTTGCGGTATTTCATTCCGCCTGTGTGGTCACCTTGTATGTAAATGGGACCTGGTTCCGCTTCGTGACTGTCGAGGGCTCCACCTGTAATCCCCGGAATCTCTTGATTATCGACGATTTTCTTATCGTCGCGCACCACTGTCACGCGCCGGCCGACTAACACGATATCGAAGGACTCCCAGGTTCCCGGCCGGGGAGGGATATTCGCCGCCGGGGCAAGAAAACCGTAAATCGAGCCCATCGAGTGAAGCAGGTCCTCATGCTCGTACTCGACCTGCACCTCATATCTGCCTCGCAGATAAACCCCACTATTGCCCTTTGGCGGGCAGTTGAATTCTATGTGAAGCTTCAAATCCTGAAACTTCCGCGTGGTGCGAAGGTTAGCGCCTTTGGATTCGTTTACAAGAACGTTTTCGATGGCCTTCCAGTGGTTGGCAGCGGCATCGTCGGGCTCCCAACCGGTCAGGTCATGACCATTGAATAAGGGCTCCGGAGTAGTCCAGGAACTTGGATCTTTCCTGTCGAGATCGGGGGCTCGCACGCCGGTTATCTCTCCAGTAACACCGTCGGACCTTTTCTGAGTGCCAGCAATGGTGTCGCCTTGGCCATCTCCGATGTTTAGCTCCCACGTGACTGGAATTTCCTTTCCCAGCGACTCCCTGGTTTCAA
Source organism: Acidobacteriaceae bacterium (assembly GCA_019245255.1). Taxonomy (GTDB): domain Bacteria; phylum Acidobacteriota; class Terriglobia; order Bryobacterales; family Bryobacteraceae; genus Bog-105. The sequence continues at coordinate 3,931 of JAFARV010000957.1, forward strand.
AGGTCAGTTTGTCGCCTTCCCGTCTGACGTTGGTCGCGATATGTACGCTTGCGACGCGCCC
>JAFARV010001026.1 GCA_019245255.1 Acidobacteriaceae bacterium
CCTTGAAACACAACTACCACCACTGTTCGGAATGTCTGTGAACCTCAGCGTCACGGCTGACCTGAGCATCTATGCTCGCGGCTTCACAGACCCAGCACTGCCACTGTTCGCGCTCAAAGACCGATAGGGGACGGAACAGTGTGGGAGGGTTTTCCCTGATGAAGCCGGAGATGATGACGACCGCGCCGGGCTTCGCCACTCGTTTGAGCTCCGCCGCCAGACGGTCGACGACGCCGGCGCTGATATTGGCAAGAACCAAATCTGCTGTATGCGACCGGACGGCATCCGCCGAGCCGGCGAAACACTCGCAGTGGGCTTCGCCACGACAGATCTCGACGCTCTGAACATCAATGTCGCAGCCGATGGCGCGCGCCGCTCCGAGATGGATGGCAGCAGAGCATAGAATGCCAGTTCCGCAACCTACGTCGATCACGACCTCCCCGGTCGCCACGTGCTGCTCCATTGCTTCGAGCATCAACTGAGTGCTTTCGTGCCGCCCGGTGCCGAACGCGGTACTCGCGCCCACTGTGAGGCGTATGCGTCCCGCAGGCGTAGGCCCAGGGATCCACGGTGGCGCGACAAAGAAACGGTGCCCGACCAGAATGGGCTCCCAGCCCTCTTCTTCGAATGGCGCGTGGGTGACTTCGGTTTCATGGCGCCGCTCGAGCACCCGGCTATCCTCATCAAACATGCTCGTATCCGAGCCATCGTCGAAGAATGCACGCATGCCGCCATCGCCTTCAATCACGCCCAGCGTGCCGGCCTCCCAAAGCTGCGCCGACAGTGCGTCCTTATCGGATTCAGCAACACGAAAAAGTAAAGATTTCAATGGTATAGCCAGTCCTGTAAGGCGGTGCACTGGTTAAATAGAAGTTTCTATGGAGCTCCAAAGTTATACCATCACGCAGGGCAAGGAACGTGCGCCGGCCCGATCCTATCTGAAGGCCATCGGCTTTACCGATGAAGACTTGAAAAAGCCCATTATTGGGATCGCAAATACGTGGATCGGCACCATGCCGGGCAACTACAATCTCCGCGAGTTTGCGGTCGACGTGGCGCGTGGAATCCGGGAAGCCGGCGGAACTCCCATGGAGTTCAACACCATTGCCATCAGTGACGGAATCACCATGGGCACCGAAGGGATGAAAACGTCGCTCGTCAGCCGGGAGGTAATCGCCGACTCGATCGAACTCGTCGCGCGGGGCCATATGTTCGACGGCATTGTCGCACTGGTCGCCTGCGACAAAACGATTCCCGGCGCAGCCATGGCGCTGCTGCGGCTGAACGTGCCGGGTGTCATTCTGTACGGCGGCACCATTCTGCCCGGCAGATATAAGGGCAAGGACATCGTCATACAGGACGTCTTTGAAGCCGTAGGTGCAAATGCGGCGGGTAAACTCAGCGACGACGAACTGCTCGGCATGGAGAACGCTGCTTGTCCCGGACCCGGCGCGTGCGGCGGTCAGTACACCGCAAACACCATGTCCACAATCATGGAGATCATCGGTCTTTCGCCCCGCGATATGAATTCCATTCCACAAGTGGACTCCCGCAAGCACGACGCAGCCCGGCATTGTGGTGAGGTGATCATGAATGCCGTGCGGAAGAACATCCGCCCGCGCGACATTGTCACTCGGAAAGCGATCGATAACGCCATCGCGAGTGTGGCGGCTTCGGGAGGTTCGACCAATGGCGTCCTGCACCTGCTCGCGATGGCGCGCGAAGCCGGTGTCCCGCTGAATATCGACGATTTTCAGGACTTGAGCCAACGCACACCGCTGCTTGCCGATTTGAAGCCTGCCGGCCGATACACGGCTGCAGATGTCGACAAGGCGGGCGGGATTGCGGTTATTGCGAAACGATTGTTGGAAGGGGGTTACGCCCATTCCGATGCAATGACGGTGACGGGCAAGACCTTTGGAGACGAATTCCGCGAAGTGAAAGAAACCGCTGGGCAGGAAGTCATTCGTAAACTCGAGAACCCGATCAAGAAGTCCGGTGGGATCGTCATTTTGAAGGGTTCGCTTGCGCCGGAAGGAGCGGTTATCAAGGTGACTGGCCTCAACCGGACGTCACAAACCGGTCCAGCGCGCGTTTTCGATACGGAAGAATCGGCCAAAGCAGCCGTGCTCAGCCGGACGATTAAGCCCGGCGACATCGTGGTCATCCGGTATGAAGGTCCGCGCGGCGGACCGGGTATGCGAGAGATGCTGGGCGTGACCAGCGCGATCGTGGGAGAAGGCCTGGGCGATTCCGTCGCATTAGTGACCGATGGGCGTTTCAGCGGCGCCACTCGCGGTTTCATGGTGGGCCATGTCGCGCCCGAAGCCTCCGTTGGCGGGCCGATAGCAGCAGTGAGGGAAGGCGATCAGATCAGTATCGACGTCGAGCGCCGGCTGATCAGCCTCGACATCCCCGCTGAAGAACTGCAGAGCCGCTTGGCCGCGTGGCAACGGCCAGCGCCGAAATATACTGCCGGGGTCATGGCAAAATACGCAACGCTGGTGGGTTCGGCTTCCGATGGCGCAGTGACCAGCCAGCAGGCTATTTAAGGTGGATATGCCTTTTGTGACCACGGCGGTCGATCCGTTTCTCGACGATTCGTCGGGCTACAGGGGAACTGCGGATCGCGTGGTCGTTCCGTCAACAGTTCAGGATGTCGCAGAAATTGCGCGGACGTGCTCAGCGCACAACATCCCGCTAACCGTCTCGGGAGCGGGAACCGGTTTGACCGGCGCACGCGTTCCGCTTGGCGGATGGGTTCTGTCCCTCGAGAAGTTCCGCCAAATCGATATTCTGCCCGGACGGGCGCGCTGTGGGTCGAATGTCTCACTCGCGGATTTGGATGCGCAGGCCGGCAAAACCAGACAATTTTTTGGCCCGAATCCGACCGAGATCTCGGCCTCCGTCGGTGGAGTGATCGCGACGAACGCCGGAGGGGCTCGCAGCTTCCACTACGGCGCCGTGCGCCGACACGTCCTCGCCTTGGAAGCGACATTCATGGATGGACGGACTGTGCGATTCGAGCGCGGCGATAAAGTCGATTTCCCAATTCGCCCCGTCCGTGTCCCGAACACGACAAAGAACGCAGCCGGGTATTACTTGCGGCCCGGCGTCGATTGGGTCGACCTGCTTGCAGGAAGCGAGGGCACGCTCGCGATCATCACTGAGGCCGAACTGCAGTTGTTTCCCGAGCCTGGTGCGATTCTCAGCGGTGTAGTTTTTTTCGAAACGGACGAGGATGCGCTGGATGCTGTCGACGCCTGGAGAGCCATTCCGGAGCTCAGGTTGCTCGAGTTCATGGACGCGCCCGCCCTTGATCTGCTGCGGCCCTCATACCCGGAGCTTCCGGCCAAGGCGCGGGCGGCTCTGCTGATTGAACAGAATCTCGAATCGCAGGAAGACGCAGAGGTGGATTCCTGGGCCGACCGGTTGCAAGCGCATCGCGCCCTCAATGAAATTTCGTGGTTCGGATTCAATGCAGCCGAGCGTGAGCGCTTCCGGCGCTTCCGGCACACGCTTCCATCGACAGTCGTCGATCGCGTTCGTCACAATGGATATCCCAAATTTGGAACTGATTTCGCAGTTCCGATTCACCGGCATCGGGAGCTCCACGCCTACTACCGGCGGCGCTGCAACGAAGAGTTTCCCGGGCAGTACACGATTTTCGGTCACGTCGGCGATGCCAACAATCACGTCAATCTCCTGCCCGAAACTCCCGACCAGGCTCGTCGCGGCGAAGATCTAATTTCCGAGTTTGCCCGCTTCGTCGTGTCACTTGGCGGCACCGTCGCGGCTGAGCATGGTATTGGGAAAACCAAGATCGATCTGTTCAGGTTGATGTACTCCGGCGAAGACGTGGCCGCCATGCGGGAAGTAAAGCAGCGCCTCGATCCGCAATGGCTGCTGGGCCGCGGCACGATTCTTGAGTTTGCTTGATTGCCAGTAGATTAGAACTTGGATTCACCTTGTGACCGGCGCTGTGCGTCTCGATATGATTGCGTCGCGGCTTCCTGAGCATTCCAGGAAGGCGGGACACGGCTGTCCGCAATGCGTAACGCCGCCAATGCGATCAGCTTGTCGATTCGTGCCATGTTGCTGAAGTCAATCTTCTGCCACTCATCACCGACGCCGTGATAATCCGGAAATTCGAAGGCAACCGTGAGGCTGTGAGCGGGAACTCCCTGTCTGGCCAGCGCTGCGTTATCACTCTGCAAGAAATAGCGATTACTCGCCTGCTTGTCTTCGTACACTCGAACACCGAGCATGCGGCCCGCCGCCTCGAAAAATGTAGTCAGCGTGGAGTATCGAAAGCCGGTGAGACTCAGTGAATTGATTTGGGGCACCAGCTTGCCATCGATCAATTCATCGGTCCGGCCTAGCTGTTCGAGGTTGATATCCGCCACGGTTTTTGCAATCGGGAAAACAGGATGCCTTCCGTAGTAATCGGACCCCAGCAGGCCGCGCTCCTCACCGAAGAACGTCATAAAAACCAGGCTGCGTTTCGGCGCCGGCCGCAATTTGGTCACAGCCTTCGCTATCTCAATGACAGACACCGTCCCGCTGCCATCATCATTGGCGCCGTTATAAATGCGATCTTGTGCCGTCGCTTTGGTCATGGCCGATCCGTCGGCCGTCTCCGCCGTTCCGATGTGATCATAATGCGCCGTGACGAGCACTGCTGTTTTGCTCAGCACAGGGTCGGAGCCCCGCAAAATCCCGATCACATTTTTGACGACGACTCTCGTCTCATCCGGCGCTGGAATATCGACGGAGAACGTTGCGCCTGAACCGGGGAACAGATTCGCGTTCCGGCCGTCGACGGTCAGGACCGGCACGGCGCGTTCGGGCAGGCTGTCACTTGCAATCAACATCCCGTGCGCTGCCTCCGGCTGCCGGTCAACTGCTTGAAGCTCGACTGCCGCGCCTGAGCGTTGCAGCTCAGAGTTGAATTCGCTCATCGCTTCGTAGGCGGCGTTGCCCTCATCGGGGGGCATGCTACGGAGATCCGGCCGCCGT
>JAFARV010000106.1 GCA_019245255.1 Acidobacteriaceae bacterium
GATTTGACTGAGTGACTCTATTTCATCGCCCCACAATTCAATCCGATACGCGTTGTCATCGTAGGTCGGGTACAGTTCAATTACATCCCCGCGTACCCGAAATGTGCCCCGTCGAAAGTCATGATCGTTACGCTCGTACAAGATCTCTACTAGCCGCTGCAATAGCTCCTTACGGCTGATACGTTGGCCTTTTTCGAGCATCAAAAGCATGCCGTAGTAAGCCTCAGGCGAGCCGAGTCCATAAATGCAGCTCACGCTTGCGACAATTACGCAATCCCGGCGCTCGAATAAGGAACGGGTCGCTGAGAGGCGTAATTTGTCAAGCTCGTCGTTGATAGTCGCTTCTTTTTCGATGTAAATATCACCGGAAGGTATGTACGCCTCCGGTTGATAGTAATCGTAGTAACTGACGAAATACTCGACCGCATTTCTGGGAAAGAAGCTCCTGAACTCGTGGTAGAGCTGGGCGGCGAGTGTTTTGTTGTGCGCCAGCACCAGCGCCGGCCGTTGGCATGCCTCGATTACCTTGGCCATCGTGAAGGTTTTGCCCGATCCGGTGACCCCAAGCAGCACTTGATGCTTTTCGCCGTCGAAGACGCCGCGGGTCAACTGCTCGATTGCGGTCTCCTGATCGCCGCGCGGCTGGTAGTCGATTCCTAAATGGAAAGGCACCCCATCAGTATAAAAATGTCGAGCCTCACTTCTTGCCCTGGTCGCGGCCAGCTTCGACCCAGCCCTCGTGGGCGTCGTGAGCGGCCTTCTCCAGCTTGCGGCCAACGACCTTACTGGCGTGATCGGCCTGCACAGCGACCTTGTGAGCTGCCTGACCGAGCTTGCCGGCAACTGTGTTTGCGTCGCGATGGCGTTGCTCGGGAGATTCGGTCAACCTACATGAGGAAAGTAGAAGACCAGCTAATGGGACGAGGCAAACCAAGGGGCGCACGTATCTTAGATGCAGGCCGGGCTGGAGAGTGTCCTACCGCACAGAACGTTTTTGGGCCGAACGGCTCATGGCGTCTCGGGAGACAGAGTTTGCGAGTGGCGACGCAAATCATCGTCGCGGTCTCGTTCGGCGTTGAACTCACAACCTATAAGGGCGATGCAAGCCAGCAGATACAGCCAAAGGGTTAGGACGATTACTGCGCCGATGCTCCCGTAGAAGATGTTGTAGCTCGCAAGGCGGTGCCCGACGTACCACGCAAAACCAGTGGTTGCCATCAGCCAGAGGACAGTCGCGAGAAAAGCTCCAGGCCAGACCCGCCAGAATCGCCGTCCTGCTCCTGTAGCTGCTTGTTTGTTGTTATGGTACGGCCCGAAGTAGTAGAGCAGCCCGGTTACGAATGTTGTCGTGCAGAATGCGAGCACATACCGCGCTACACGCCAGAGCATCTCTACAGGCGCGCTCAGCTCATGGCCTTCCGGAGTCACTCCAATCCAGTGAATGATGGCCTTTTCACCGCGATCGCCGAAGATGATCAGTGACGATGCGCCAACTGCTGGGAACGCAGCAATCAGGACCAGCAGAATACCCATAGCCCGCTGCTTCAGGAACGATCTCCCGGTCGGAATTCGATATGCCGCCTGAAATCCCTCCATCAGGCTCATCATGGCGCCGGATCCAGCCCACAAGGAGAGCAGCAACGCCGCCACAGGTAAGGAGATCGGCTTCGCTCCGCGCTCGCGCAATCGCGACAAAACGATTTCCTCAGTTCCGGGTGGGACGACCTGTCCAAGAAATGTCGCGATGACGTGTACTACGGATTGTGCCTTTACCTGAATCAGCAGGGAGGTGAGCGCAGTGAGTACGGGAAATACGGAAAGAAGGAACGAGTAAGCGGCGCCTTTGGCAATGCTGAAGCAGTTATCCTCAAAAGCGGCCACGAACGCACCGCGAAACTGCCGCCAGAGCAGCAGCATAGCATGCGGTTCAATGAGGATTATATCCGGGCGAGTCTGTTTGCCTGCGTCTGCTGCAACCGCCGGCCCTGACATGAGATCGTAATCTCCTTCCTCAAAATGATAACGTCCAATGGCCGTTTGGGTCTGCAGTCAGCCTCGGGGTTTATCATGCGGAGGGGAAAGCGTTTTCGTCCACATGAAATCTGATCAATTGACAAGGAGGCACTTCTTTTTCGGCAGCTTGCTCGCCGGAGCGGTGCCCGTCGCTGGATTTGGCAGTTCGCCTTCTCTCAAGGCGCTTGGATATAAATCGCCGAACGAAAGGCTCAACATCGCATCCATTGGTGCCGGCGGGAAGGCGACCAGCGACATAGCCGCGTGCGCCATGACGGAAAATATCGTGGCGCTCTGTGATGTGGATGACAAGCGTGCTGAGAGAGTCTATCAGCGATACCCGAATGTCCCGAAGTTCAGGGACTACCGGGCCATGCTCGACAAAGAAGGCAGTGACATTGACGCCGTAATCGTGACCATACCCGACCACATGCACGCTGCAGCCGCAATCGACGCCATGCAGCGCGGCAAACATGTGTACGTCCAGAAGCCGTTGGCGCACACGGTCTGGGAGTGCCGCGAGCTGCTCAAAGCCGCGGAAAAGTATGGAGTCGCGACGCAGATGGGCAACCAGGGTTACTCGAATGAGGGTACCCGGCAGTGCGCGGAGATGATTTGGGCGGGGGAGATCGGGAATGTAACGGAAGTGCATGCCTGGACGAATCGTCCTGTGTGGCCGCAGGGAGTCACAGACCAACCGGCTCCGTCCCCCGTTCCACCAACACTCGATTGGAATCTCTGGCTTGGAGTTGCGCAGGAACGTCCTTACAGTGAGGACTACATGCCGTTCGTTTGGCGCGGCTTTTACGATTTCGGCTTAGGAGCACTGGGCGATATGGCATGCCATATTCTTGGCGCGGCCAATATGGCGCTCCGGCTGGGATCCCCGACCTCTGTGGAGTGCATCAGCCAGGACGGCCGCAGCGATCTATACTATCCGGCACAATCCGTCGTTCGCTTTGATTTTCCCGCTCGCGACAACATGCCTCCGGTCAAAATCTTCTGGTACGACGCGATGCGGAGTGAGCAGCCAACGTTTCCTAGCGCCATCCACGGCGAGATTCTCGGCGATCTGTCCCGTAGCCGTCAGGGCGATCCGTCGTCCGGCATCGAACCAAAAGAACATCAGATCCAGGGCGGCGTATTTACCGAACAGTTCTTTACGCCGAAGGAAGAACCTCCCCGGCCGCCCCGTCCAGCGCCCGAAAAGCCGCTCTCCCCAAAGGAGCAAAGAGAAGCACATTGGATGGAGCTCATCGATAAGGGAACGAACGGGAGCTTATTTGTCGGCGATAAAGGAATGATCACAACGGGCACTTACGGCGAGTGGACTCGTTTGATTCC
>JAFARV010000185.1 GCA_019245255.1 Acidobacteriaceae bacterium
TTCAGCGCGGGTCCGCTCGAACCGCCGTTCGCCGAAAGACTCAATTGTGGTAACAGTGCGTCGCGTGCTATGTGCGCGTTGAGTTCGTCCACTTCTATGCGCTGACCGGCAGCTCTAAACTCCGGCCGCACCTGCATCGCCGAATTCAGGGCCTGCTCGAAAGGAAGAATACTGCCTCTTGGAGGAAGTTGTGACGGGTCGTCTTCGAGGACGATTTCGGTAGCGCGCAGTTCCGGCGTGAGATCCGCGCCAATGAGGTGCCGCAATTGATCCAGCGCCGTGCGGTACAGATGCTTCGCTTGCACCAGGTCGCGGTTCCGTTCGGCAACTTGTGTTTCGGACTGGTAAATGTCGAGCGCGGCAAGCGCTCCGAGATCCAGCGCCATCTTGTCCCGCTGATACGACTTCTCTACCAACGAGACGGACTGCTGCTGCACCCGAATGTTCTCACGATCCTGCACCGCATCCCAATACTGCACAGCCGCTTGTGCTACGGTATCGGCAATTCTCGCCTGATCCTGCTCGGTGGAAATGAGTAACTGAGTTCTGGCGACCGTTAATGGTCCGCGAGCCTGCAAATTGGTCCGGTTCTGCAGCAGAGGCTGTACCACACTGAACGTCAGCGAACCAAACACAGCAGGTGAAATGTATTCGTCGCCGGAACTGCGAATGCCCTGAAACGTAGTCTCAAAAGACTGGCCCCATGGAAGCAACTGCTTATAGTCGAGCGTGCTTGTTTGCGTAAGGCTGCTGATCGTCTGCGGCAGCGCAACAATACCTCCCACTCCCGTCCCATTGCCGTTCCCGCTTCCGCCTGTTGACGTGCCTCCGCCCCCGCCTGACGTTCCGATGCCGCCGAATCCCTCCCCGAACGCAAACGGCGTTATCGCACGCTGGCTTTGGAAGCTTGCAGTCAGCACGGGATCGAATGGATTTTCGGCAGCAGTGATCTGGTTCGCTTGCGTATACGCGTCCAGCCGTGATAGCTGCACATCGGGCGAGTTCTTGAGCACTAACTCAATGAAGTCGCGCAAATAAAGATGCAGCTTTCCATCCTGAATCCTCTCAGCCAGGCCTTGGATGTCGCGCACCTGCACATCTTCGCCATTGAAGCGGCGTTTAATGTAGTTATTAACTGCTTCGCCTTGAAGCTGAAGGCAGACAAGCAGGGATACAGCCGTAAGTACGAGACCGCGCTTACTCATAGCGGAGCGCCTCGATCGGATCTATCAACGAGGCCTTGCGCGCCGGATAGATGCCGAAAATGACACCCACTGCGACGGAAACTCCGAAGGCGATAACTACCGACGCTGGCGTTACGATTGTCTTCCACTGCGCAGCTGCGGCAATAAGCCACGAAAGCAAATAACCAAAAGCAATACCCACCACTCCCCCGACCAGAGAAATGAGAACTGATTCCACCAGGAACTGCCGCACGATGTCCGCTCGGCGAGCGCCCGTCGCGCGGCGGATACCGATCTCACGTGTGCGCTCCAGAACCGTGGCTAGGACAATGTTCATGATGCCGATGCCGCCAACCAACAGCGAAATGGCAGCAATGGCAACCATCACATACGTAAAAATCGATTGCGCCCGCTGCTGTTGCGCAAGCAGTTCCGCCGGAATAGTTACCGTGAAGTCTGGTGTGTTGTGATGGGTCGAATTTAGAATCGCAGTAACCACCCTCGCGGCACGCACACTGTCCGTACCGGGCGCCAGTTGAACGTCTACGCCATCCAGATCGTCTTTCAGAAAGCCTGCCGTTATATCCCAAAACCGATACGTGAATGTGTTAATGGGTATGTAGATGACGTCATTGGGGTCCTGCGCCTGAGCACCTGAAGATGACGCCACCTGGTGCTGCAACACACCAACGACGCGCAGCCACGAGTCGTCCACTTTCACGAACTTTCCCGCCACATGCCCATAACCGAGCATGTCCACCTTGGCCGTCTCACCCAGGACGCAAACCGGCGCACTATATTCGTCATCCCGATGCGAAAGCGCTACACCTTCTGACAGTTGCCAGTTGTGAATGGCCGCGTATTCCGGACGCACACCGTAGAGCGCGGGAATGGCGCCATTCGGTTTGGGCAGCACGCCCTTCGGATGTAGGCTCTTGCGCGCCGAAATCAGTGTCAAACCCTCGACATTCGATTGCAGAATACGAACATCGCGATCATTGAGTCCCGGAGACGAACGCCGCCGCTGTTGCAGTTCCTGAAAACTCGCTAAACGGGATTCGATGAGCAGGTTTCGCACCCCCAGTTGCTCAATCGATCGCAGCGATTCCTCCTTCGCGCCCGCCGCGATCGCCAGCATTCCAATCACCGCACCGACCCCGAAAATGATGCCCAGAGCCGTCAGAGCGGTGCGCGTCTTCTGAGCCCATAAGTTCTGACCGGCCAGAGCGAAATCAGACGGATAGCTGGAAAGGACGGAAGTCTGGCTCACTTCCCCACCGTCGAGAGCGGCCCGGAACCCGCGGCCTTCGTCTTCTCTGCTTCGAGTGGATTTGACAAAGCCACCACGTCTCCCACGCGCAGGCCCGTAATCACGGCACGCGTGTCGTTCTTTCGAACGAGTTTTACGTCTCGTTCCGTGAAGTTGCTTCCCGAGCGAAGATACACAAACGTTCTGCCGTTCGCATCGAATAAACACTGCGCCGGAACCGATAGCACATTCTTCAAAGTTTCGGTCGTGATCGTCAGTTCCGTACTCATCCCCGGCCGCAGCACAGGCGTCGGATCGCTCAGAGCAATTTTGGTTTCGAAATGACGATCCCAGAATGGGCCGGTCGTACCGCCCATGTCTTTGACAACGCCATGAAATTGCCTCCCCGGAACCGCAACCACCGAGATGCTGACGGTGTTCCCGACAGTCACATGACCGCGGTCCAACTCACCGATATTCGCCTCGATCTGCCAGTTGTTAAGATCGGGAATCTCCGCGACCTGCATCCCGGGATTCACCGAATCCCCTACTTGATACAACGGGAACACCATGCCGTCCGTGAAGAATCCGTTAGTTGGCATCGCCTGCTTGATCGAAACGTAGCCATCGTGATGCGCGCGCAGCGTCATAGCCTCGATGTTCTGGCGCGCGGTCGTCGCCTGTGCCTCGGCTTTCGCTCGCCCGGCCTGCTCAATCGCGAGACTTGCACCCGATGTGGCCGCGCGGTTCGTGATGTTCTGCTGTACTTGAGCCAGGTGATCGCGCCCTGACTCAACTGCCAGGTCGTTCTGCTTTGCCGTGATCGCAGCCAATAAGGGATTCTTGCGAGCTTCGAGTTCAGCCAGTTTCAGGTCGTTACGCGCCTTGATGAGCGAATACCGGTCCTCCTCTTCCTGTGCTTCGCGGTTTGCTTTAGCCTGCAGGATCTTCTGTTCGGCTTCCGCCAGATCGGATTCGGCCTCTTTCAGCTTGTACTCCTGTTCGGTGGTATCGAACGCCACAACCGTTTCGCCGCTCTTGATCGGCTCTCCCGGTTTGCGCAGATATGTAATGTGCAGAGTGCCCCCAGCCGTCATCGGCGCCACAAGGACCTCGGGATCGCCGCCTTGAAGTTGGCCTTTGGCGGTGATCGAAATGACTACCGAACCGCGTTCGACTTTTGCTACGGGTACTTGGGCGGCCGCGGGTTTCGCGAAACGCTCGTAGATGTGCCACAAACCGTAAGCTGCGGCTCCGGCCAAAAGCACGGTTACCGCTATCTTCGTGGCTTCGCGATACGCCCGGCCAGACGGCCGCTCGGGTGGCGCTGCCTGAGGCGCTTCGGTCTGAACAGGCGGCGCAACCAGCTGACTCATGCTTTGTTCTGCTCCTCCGGATTCGCAAGCGCAACTATGCTGTCGGGCTCGATGCCCTCCACCGCAATCTCATCCGCATTCCGGGCACGTACATGAACTCTTCGCGCGATGTATCCCTGCTTCGTTTTGACGTAGACGACGGCATTTCCGTGGGTCGTAAACAGCGCTTTTGCTGGAATGCTCACTGCGTCAGGTATGTGCGATTCGACAATGTCCAGCCCCGAGTTCATACCGGGACGCAGCCGGGCATCGCGGTCACGGAATCGCGCGAAGGCACGGAATGTCCGGCTGGGCGGCCATTCCGTGAAACTCTGCTCGGTCAGCAACGACACCGATGCCAGTTTGCCGTTAAAGACGCGCTCGGGAAACGCATCGACGTGGATGCGGACATCATCTCCGACCGTGACGCGTCCACGGTCCACTTCGTCCACCTTCCCTTCCATTTCGAGCGTGCTTAAGTCCGGTATCTCTGCAATCGACAATCCCGAAGAAACGTGGTCACCCACCTTATAAGGTTGCGCATTCATCCAGCCCTGCGTGGTGTTGTTCAGAAAGTTGACAACACCGTTCAGCGGGCTTTTCAATTCTGTTTGTGCGAGCCGATAATTGGTGCGCTCCACCTCCGCACGAGCCTCATCGCGCAGACGCGTCTGCGATGCGATTTTTGCTTCATCTGACTTGCGATGCAGTTGGATTGTGGCCTCCTGGACCTTCACCTTCTCCTCCGCCAACTGCAGATCGATCGCGCTTTTTTGTCCGTCCATTGCGCTTACGATCGCTTTCTTCGACGCTTCGAGACGTGCCTTCTCCATGTCATATTTGGCGCTTGCAAGATCGAGTTTGTCCTGGTCTGAGGTGATGCGAGCCTGGGCAATCGCCTGATCGAGGCTGGCCTGCGCCTGATCGAGTGCGGCTTTCTTCTCTTTTAAATCCTGCCGAAGCTTACTCGGATCAAAACGGATGACAAGGTCACCGGCTTTTACGGCGGACCCGGCAGGAGCCAGCCAGATAATCTGCAGATCGGGCACGTCAAGAGGAGCGGTGACTAGAACAGAATGCGCCGCAGTAAGGTTGCCGCGACAGCTTACGACAACCGCAAAGTCTCCCTTGTGCGCCTGCGCTGTCGGAACATCCGGGATCTCATGGGCGTGGCGGAAACGAATCCAACCGGCGGCGCAACCTGCCAGTACAAGCATCAGAACCGCGATCCGACGTCCCGTCTTTCTCCGTCTGCTTCTCATCGCGGCACCTGAATATCCACTCCGGCGGAGAGATCGGGTAACAGATGAGGATCCGACTGATCCAGAATAAATTTGGCAGCAAAGGTCTTCAATGGGCTGCCCAGACCGGAAGTTGCCACAGGACTTGCCGAATCGAAGTGCGCAGAGAAGGATACCGACGGAAACGCGTCCAGATACACAGTCGCCTTGGCCCCAGGCACGAGGACCGCGCC
>JAFARV010000210.1 GCA_019245255.1 Acidobacteriaceae bacterium
TTCCGCGAAGTGTTGGTCGCTGCAAGCGAACACTGCGCGTTACGAGTAACAAGAGTGAAGGAGCGCGAGTTATGGGAAACGGCCGCAAAACTATTCGGGCTATCAATGGCGGATTTGCAGCGGCGTATCGGTCAGCTCGCAACGTCGCTGGGGCCGCCGTGGCGACAGGACGAGAAATTTGCGTCGTTGGCCGCGTGGATCGCCCTGTTCGATGCGAAGTAGCGCGGCACTCCGCACGCTGGTTTAAAAATTGCGAACTACCGTCCGCTGGCGACGAGCTCCGATTCCTGCTCCGCTACAGACTCCTTTGTCTGCACTTTGGTATAGCAGCGAAGCACTTCGGCTACGCTCCAGGCTTGCGCACAGCAGCCGCGCGGTGAGAAGGGCGGCTCGGCATCAAAGATTTCGCTGATTGAACCCACACAGGCCGAACGTGTCTGCCCCTTAAACCCGTCCAGAAAAGATTGCGCAGTTTTCAGGTCGTCGGGATGAACCTTCAACCACGCATCAATGAACGGTCCGATAAGCCAACCCCAGACCGTTCCCTGATGATAGGCCGCGTCGCGCGATCGCAGATCGCCGTCATAGCGCGGTTTGAAGTCGGGATCGCCAGGCGCAAGCGATCGTAGCCCGACGGGAGTCAGCAGATTGTCGCGCACCACAGCCAGAACCGGCTGCCAGCGCGACTTATCCAAAATCGGGTAATCGAGTGAAATCGCGAAAAGCTGGTTGGGCCGCAGGGAAGAATCATCTCCGCCGCCCTCCTTGTCGACGACATCGAACAGATAACCGCCTTCCTCATACCAGAATCGCTTGTTGAACGAATCGCGGCATTTGGCTGCGTGCTCGGCAATGCCTTCCGCTTCGCCGGTGCGCTTTGCATCCCGCAACCATTTTTCGAGCAGACGCAGAGCGTTGTACCAGAGGGCATTGATCTCCACCGCTTTACCACGGCGCGGCGTAACCACCCAGTCGTCAACCTTGGCATCCATCCAGGTGAGCTGATATCCCTCCTGCCCTTGCACCAGCAGACCGTCACCAGGATCGACATGAATATTGAACTGCGTGCCTCGCAGATGATGGCCAACGATGTCGAGCATGCGCGGAAGCATGTGTTTCAGCAGATGCGTGTCCGAGGTGTAGTCGACGTAGCGCTTCACCGCGTGGAAGAACCAGAGTGTAGCGTCAGCGGTATGGTACAGTCCGCTCTTCTTGCCCTCCGGAAACATGTTCGGGATCAGGCCATCGTGGATGTAGTGAGCGAATGTCCGAAGGATATAGCTGGCTTCAACTTCGCGGCCGGTGACAAGCGTCAGACCCTCAAGGCTGATCATGGTGTCGCGGCCCCAATCAGTAAACCAGTGGTAGCCGGCAATGACGCTGCGCATTTCATCGCCCGCAGCCCGAGCGCGCGCGGTGTCTTCCTGCCTGCCGACAGGATTGAAGATGAACTGGTCGGCAGCCCACACCAGTTCTTTGCAGACGTCGCGGCAGGCCGATGGATGCGCTTCGACGAGCAGCCGCCGCTTGCGCTCCTGTTCTGTGTCCCATGCCTGCCTGGGTGTGAGGCACGCCATGATGTCCCAGTTCTCGGTCGAGGCGACTAATGTCGCGTCGTGCCGTGGATCTACCTCAATGGTGAAATACCCCGGGCTCCATAAATCGCCCTGATAGATGTAGCCGCGGCTCTTCTCGATCGAGTACACGACATCGCGAATGGCCTGGCAGTCGATCCAGAAATTGGCTTCTTTGCCGAGCAACATCATGCGTAACGGAGGGATGCCGCCGTCTTCCCTGGTGAGCTCGTAGCGACTACCGCGAACGGTCAGCGCATAGGGCGTTAGCGGAGTGCTGACCGGCGCTTCGTGCTCACGCATGTTTACGGCAGGTCGCAGGAGCAACTTCAACGGTCCTGAGCCGGCCACCATGCGGTAGTTGACGTAACTCGTGTTTTGCCGATGCGGCAGCACCAGCCGCTTTTCGATGCTTACGTTTGCAATCTCGTATATCCAGACCGGTAATCCGTTCTCGAGGCGGAAACTGGTGAGATACTTCGAGCCCCCCGAGTACTCGCCATGCGCGGTGCATTCGCCATTCAAGCGGACGTGCGTATCGTCGCTCAAAATGACGTTCTCCAGGATGTCGTTGAGCATCATGGTCCTGCCCAGGGGAGAAGGCAATGCCGAAATCAGATAGCCGTGGAATACCCGTGTCAGCGTGCCGCCAAGTGTTCCCGAGGCGTAGCCGCCGAGGCCGTTGGTAACCAGCCATTCCTTCTCAGTGAGCGTCTTCAGAACTTCGTCTGTGATCGGATCATTGGGATTTCGTCGAAAGATTGTCGTCATGAACTACTTTTTCTGGTCTTTGCTTTTCGGCGCCTCGTTGAAGAGAACAGGACGGAGGACTACCGCCGATTCGCCCGGAATATTCCAGTTTTCGTCCGAGTCGAGTGGCGGCGTCCCACACCCTCCATACCGTGGATCTTCGCTGGACCACAGCATCGCCCACTGCTTGTCTTGCGGAGGTGCAAGCAGCGGCTCGGGCGCAGGATTTAGTTCCTGATCGGGTCCAAGGTTAACGATGAGAAGCC
>JAFARV010000221.1 GCA_019245255.1 Acidobacteriaceae bacterium
GAGATGGACGATTTCGTCGCCAAACCCGGAGCTCCGAATTTGTTCGGTATGGTAGGCGGCGACGCAAACGCGATCGAGCCGCGGAAACGCCCGCTCTCATCCATGACCCCAACCATCATTACGAAAGGTCGCAAGCCATTCCTGGTCATCGGGGCGCCCGGAGGTTCGCGCATCACAACCGGTGTCCTGGAGGTCATCCTGAACATTCTCGACTTCCACATGAACGCGCAGGACGCCGTCGATCTCCCGCGATTCCATCAACAGTGGAAACCCGACGTCCTGTTTCTTCAGAAGGAGTTCGATGAGAGCACGCGCCAACAGTTGGCGCAAATGGGTTATGAGCTCCGTCCCGCCGATGGCGTCGCCCGCGTCGAAGCAATCGTATCGCGTCATGGCGTGCTCGAAGGCGGCACTGAATCGCGCCTCAACGGCAAGGCAGTCGGATACTGAAGGAACCACGGCGCGTTAATATAGGTCTCTCGATTCCGATTCACCCCCATGACACCCGTTCTGTCGACGCACCTTTTTGTCCGGCACCGCCTCACCACCGTTTGGCTGGAGCGAGCTTGGAACGCCGGCTTCCCCGCAGTCGAGATCTTCTGTACCCGCCAACACATCGATTACCGTGACAAAGCTCAAATCACCGAGCTCGGTCACTGGTTCCGCGACTCCGATTTGAAGGTACATTCCCTTCATTCGCCCATGTTTAGTGACGACGGCTGGGGACGTTCAGGCCCGCACACAGTCATCGATATAACCGAGCGCACCAAGGCCAAGCGGATCGCCATGGTTGGCGAAATCAAACGCGCGCTCGAGATCGCCGACCTGGTTCCCTTCAAATACCTGATTCAACACCTCGGCGTCAAAGGCCAGGAATATGACGACTGGAGGCTCGAAGCCGCCTTCTCATCGCTCGAGGAAATCAAGGTTTTTGCCGGACAGCGAGGTGTAGAGGTCCTGCTCGAAAACACCCCGAACAAAATGTCCTCGGGCGAGCGCTTGAACCTGTTCCTGCAGGAGACACACCTCAACCTGAACTACTGTTTCGATGCCGGGCACGCTCACATGGCGCATGGGATCGAGAACGAATTCGCCGCCATGAAGGATCGCATTCGATCCGTCCACCTGCACGACAACAATGGATCCGAAGACTCACATCTGTTTCCGGGGGAGGGAACTATCGATTGGAACAAGACCATGGCGCTCTTGCGCTCCTGCCGTTCCGGCTGCCCCTTGCTTCTTGAACTCGCCGAACCCGAGAACATGCCCCATCCCATCGAGGAAGCAAAGCGCGTTGCCGACCGGCTGAGCACGATCCAACCTCCTGAGCAGTAAATGAGTAGTAATAATTGAGCAGTAATAATGATGACCACTGAAACCATCACCACCATCCGGATCGCCGATGCCGCGCGCCATGCCGGTGAGCACGTGCGCATTCAAGGATGGCTATACAATCTCCGAAAATCCGGCAAGATTGTATTCCCGATCGTCCGTGACGGCAGCGGCATGATGCAGTGCGTCGCAGTCAAAAGCAATCTCCCAGAGGAGTTGTTTGAGAGCCTCAAGGGCCTTACGCAGGAGAGTTCGATTACTGTCGAAGGCACGTTGCGCGCTGAACCCCGAGCTGCGGGCGGCTTCGAACTCGACGTGACGAACGCGCACGTCGTCCACCGCGTTCCGGAGAGCCATCCCTATCCCATCACGCCGAAGGAGCACGGCGTCGATTTCCTCATGGATCAGCGGCACTTGTGGCTGCGAAGCCGCCGCCAGCACGCTGCCATTCGTGTGCGGCACCAGGTAATCAAGTCGATTCGCGATTACTTCGATTCGAACGGGTTCACTCTGGTCGACACTCCGATCTTCACGCCTGCCGCCTGCGAAGGCACCACGACACTTTTTGAGGTCAATTATTTTGATGACGAAAAGGTCTACCTCACGCAATCGGGTCAGCTCTATAACGAAGCCAATGTGATGGCTTTCGGCAAAGTCTACTGCTTTGGACCGACCTTCCGCGCAGAAAAATCGAAGACCCGCCGCCACCTGACGGAGTTCTGGATGGTCGAACCTGAAATGGCCTACGCGGATCTCGAGGAAGTGAAACGCGTCGCCGAAGATCTCATCGTCTACGTCGTCGGCCGCGTCCTCGAAGAACGCAAAGAAGAGTTGCACGTGCTCGAACGCGACACATCCAAGCTCGAAGCAGTGCAAAAACCTTTCCCGCGCATGAGCTACGATGAGGCCGTCAAAATCTTGCAGTCCAAGGGCAGTGAGATCCAATGGAGCGGAGATTTCGGCAATGCCGATGAAACCCTTCTCACCCAGGATTTCGACCGCCCCGTC
>JAFARV010000366.1 GCA_019245255.1 Acidobacteriaceae bacterium
TAGACGGGGGCGTCATCCGAGTGCGGGTCTGGCTCTGAGTCTCCAACTGCTTGACAACGGTGACCACTACGTCACCAACTACCTGCAAACTGTGAGCGCTCAGCTTGTCCATTGTGTCTTGAGCTGTATGCCAGTAGCTGTTGTTTGGCCCGTAGTCGAGATCGAGTAGATCCACCGCATTCACACCGGCGTCCACAAAGGGCATGTGGTCGTCGTCCTCGCCCCCCTGCTCTTTCCGGAAGTATTTCCCGTCACCCAATTTCGCCGCCGTGTCCCAGATCAATTTGCGCAGCTGCTCCGATGAATTCGCGTCGTTGATGATGTCGAGGTCCTTGTCCCCGATCATGTCGACGTTGATGAGGGCCCGCAAATTGGAGAGAATGCCGTCAGCGCCCCACTTTGCGGCAAGCTGCCGACTCCCGTATTTGCTGTCCGTTTGACCCCACTCCAACCTGACGGCTTCTTCCCCGTCGAAAAAGACGATATAAATGTCATCAGGATGCCGCATGTGAGCGGCCACACGGGCAAACTCGATGAGGAATCCTGTCGAGGAGCCGGCATCATTTGCACCAATGAAGTGCTGCGTAGCAATGCGTTTTGTATCGTAATGGCCGGTAACGGCTATGGCCTTTCCGGAGTTACCCGGGAACTTCACAATTATGTTTGTCATTGCTATCGAACCGGCCGGGGTTTGTGCCTGAAAGGAATCGAGCGACAGCTGTCCGCCTGATGGCTTTAGCTGACTGATGATCCAATCGCGGCATTGCTTCAGGGCATCCGAACCGGCCGGGCGTTCGCCGAACGAAGTTGCGTGGCGTGTGTATTCGAGAGCCGCCGATCCGCTAAAGCCCGTTCCTCTGGCCGGAGCCGCTGAAATCAAGCTCGAAGCGCTAAAGAAGTTAGCCGAAGTGACGATTAGGATAAGAGAGACAGCAACTTGGCAGGATGCTCGCGGCATATTCTTTGTGAATTTATGCTGGAAGCAGCAAAAAAGCCTCGATGGGACCGAGAGAAAACAAAAATGGCGGAACTGTTGTATTATAGCGGTACCCCAAACACGTTAAGGGCGTAGTACCGTCTGAAGACTATGGAGTCGATTGGACTGAAGCTCCGTGAAGCTCGTCTGCGTAGCGGGCTCACATTGCCGGACATCAGCGCTGCTACGCGTATCAAATTGAAGACGCTGGAGGCTATCGAGAACGACGATTTTGCGCAGATCGATTCGCCTTTCGCGTACAGAAGCTTTGCGCGGCAGTTTGGGGGATGCGTCGGTCTCCGCTCGCCGGAGTTTGACAGCGCGTTACAGGCATCGTCAACGGCCATACCGGAGCCGCTGGTTCCGGGGCAAGCAGGTGCGCCCGCGCCGCCGAATTTGCCCAGTCTTCGACCTCAGCGCACAAAAGCACTCCGCTGGCTGCTTTCGTTAGCTTCTCTCGTCCTAATGCTGGTGGCCTGCTCTAACCTGTACGCCATGTGGCAGAACTCCAGGACAAACCTGCAAACGTCGATGACCGATTTTGTCGGTTCGTTGACGCGACATGCCGAGACACCCCGTCATACGGCGCCGGTTTCGGGCGTCAAAACCAGTTCGAGTGCGCCCGCCAATTCCGTTGGCGCGAATAACACCGCTAGCGGTCGTGACCGATACGAAGTTCTGTCCCCAGAGACTCGTCTGGCCGCGTTGACCTCCGTCAGACCGGGCGGCCAATAGACGACGCCGTATCGCGGTCCGCGGTCATCTTCTTTGAGAAGCGATCGGCACGCAGCAGTCTTCTCTTCTGCCGCTCCATTTCGATCAACTCCCTTCGGCGCCGCTGTTTGATGCTGGTGTCGACCTTTCCCCAGAAATTGCGGAAATAGTTGAATGCGGACGCAAGTCCGAAGACAACCACGGCCCACATGGCGGTGAGAGCAAAAGGCCTGAGAGCGTGCCAGCGGTTTGACAGCATAACCAGGGCTACTCCGACTACCTGCATCATCATCTTGGATTTTCCGAGTTCGCCGGCCTTGATGGTGTATCCTTCCGCAGCTGCGATGCTGCGAAGACCGGAAACCGCGAATTCGCGGCTGATGATCAGGATCACCAGCCATCCCGGCAGCAGGCGTATCTCTACCAATGAAATTAATGCGGCGGAAATCAGAAGCTTGTCGGCAATAGGGTCGAGAAGAGTGCCGACGGTTGTAACTTGTTTCCAGCGCCGCGCCAGATAGCCGTCCAAGAGGTCAGTCGCAGCGGCTGCCAGGAAAACCGTTAATGCGAAAAAGTCGTTGGCGAGAAGCAGGTGATCATCCACCTGAATTCGCCAGTCTTGCTGCACCAGCGCTGCGTGCAGGAGTGGCACCAGGAAAATGCGCACCAGCGTCAGCAAATTGGGCAAGTTGGTCAATTGACTTCAAATATAAAACAGCGGGGAGCAGTCGAGGGCT
>JAFARV010000383.1 GCA_019245255.1 Acidobacteriaceae bacterium
CTTGCCACAAATGCGATCCGCCGCCTCCCACAGAATCCTCAATGCTTGCAAAACGGCTTCGTCATAGATCCGTGCCCTTTCGGGCGCCTGCTCGACTCTGCTTTCACCGGTTCTCCCCAGAGCACGGATGGCGTGCTTGCGATGAAACCCGGTTACTTCGATGAATTCGTCGAGGATTCTTTTCTTCTCGACACGCGCCGCTATCCGATAGCGGTCCGCTATCGCCTTGATTAGTTCCTGCTTGGTAGCCAAGCTCAGTTGCCTCCCGATTCTGCTCCCCGCCATGTCGAACTTCGACGGGTAACATTTTCATGAGGCAACGACCTTGCGCTGGTAACAAAAATCGTGAGTCAACGCGCGAATGGAAAAATACTTGACCCGGATCAGACGCCGCATCGAGTATCACCGCCATCAAGATTGCGACTAACACCGAATATGCGTCGGTGGTCCGCGATGGCCAGAAAAAATGGCGGGCCGCTCATCTCGATTACCAGAAAAGCTATTGCCAAACCAAGTGTAGGCATAGAAATGACGGATGCTGTGGGCACTATTGCCGATTAGCCGCTTAATGGCCGAAAACTCACGCTCACGTAAGATTCATCGGCCAAATTAGGCCTGATCTGACAAAGAATTATGTGACTCGGAGTGTTAGTGGCGTCCACCTCGCCAGCTTTCGCCGCAGCTTCTCTTGAGCTTGAGGTGTTTATTGAAGCTTTGTTCGGTCGGTTTCCAAAACCATCGGATAAATCCGATGTATTGGAACGCCTCAAAGAAGCCGAGGAGTCTTTCGTGGCACTGATCAAAACTAGTTCGGAACCCTCCAATGGAGCATGCCGACTTTTAGATCTAAGCTGGGTTGTCATTGTGGTGAGTTTAGTTGGGCCTGGGATCTTGAAGGCATATGAGCCCGGGTCTGCGGTTGTTCCCACGCAAGCGAAGTCACAAGTTTCGAGCAACTGCCACGATAGCGCGACGAGCGATCAGGCTACCTTGAACGGTGCCCAGTTGCCCAATGGGCGCATTGTTGTCGCAGGAACTGAGTGTGCCTCTGAGTTTGTATCTTCTAAGCAGACCCAAGCGTTTCGATCAGTTGTCATCGACACGTCCGCGTCGAAGTCTCAATGGATGTTGCTCGCCGTGTTTTTTTCTAAGGTCGCGCCTTCATTGACGCTTCCCACAGGAGCCGGGTTTGCTACGAAGATGCCCGATGCGGGCGATTACTGCAGTTTCGGCCAAAGCTGGGCATCAGAGTCCGTAGCAGCGCGTATGAATTGTCCAACTTTGTTGGATGATTCAACCCAAGCTTCATCGGGTGAATCGGCACTCTCGATCACAGCACGGCCCTTTGGGAATCAGGACTTCGGGCCTTCAATTGATAGCCAGCCTCTAGCGCTTTTCAACTCTAGCAACGTTGCTATTAACATTAACGCCAACGGAACGAATTCGTTAACCTCTCCTTCAGGAACGCTGCCTGCAGCGGAAGCAGGATTTGCTACCGATTACTGCGGTTCCAGTCAAATGGGGGCGTCAGGCGACTCAGTCGCAGGCGTAAATTGTGCAACGTTTTTGGTGGATGCAGGGCTGGTTTCTGGGAGTCCACCGGCTTTGTCAAGCACAACCCTCACGTTCGGGAACCAAAATGTTGGAACTTCCGGGGGGAGTCAGACCATAGTGCTTTCCAATACCAGCGATGTGCCTCTAAACATCACGAACATTTTGGTGTCTGGAACCAATTCAGCGGATTTTTCTCTGGCAAATACGTGCCCGGCTGCTCTCATATCAGGAACTAGTTGCACGGCCACGGTAACATTCCAGCCTTCAGGAGCAGGTTCGCGAAGCGCCAAGTTGATGATTGAAGGTGACAGTTCCACCTCAGAGACTGTGTTGCTTTCGGGAGCAGGGGGGAATAGTACTCAGAGCTCGCCTAATCCCGGAAGTAATACGCTGAGCCCGGGACCTGCTTCTCCCTTCAGTTCTGTAGCATCTAGTTCTGCTCCCTTATCTCCTGCGTCAGCTAGTTCTGTGTCACCAAGTCCAGCTCTTCGCTTTGTACCAATTCTGCCATGTCGAGTGGTCGATACCCGCAATCCAGACGGTCCCTTAGGAGGCCCGATTCTGCAAGGCGGGACAGTGCGAGACTTCGTCATCCCGCGGGGCCAGTGCGGTATGCCACCCACAGCTCAAGCATACGCTCTAAATGTTACGGTTGTGCCTACCCAACCTCTGGGATCTCTAAACTTGTGGCCAAGCGGACAGATACAGTCTGTGTCATGGACGTTGAATTGGGGGGACGACGGGCGGAGTAAGGCGAACGCAGCGATCATACCAGCCGGCACCGATGGAGCAATCAGCGTTTTCGCGACCGAAACGACAGACGTTTTGATCGACACTACCGGGTATTTCGTACCTGTGACCGTGAACGCGTCTGGTCTGGCATTTTTTCCACTCGTCGCCCCTTGTCGAGTCGCGGACACTCGACTCTCTCTCGGACCACTAGGCGGGCCTTATCTGCCGGCTGGTACAATCCGCTCGTTTCCGTTGCTGCAAAGCACGTGCAACACTCCATCAACAGCGCGAGCGTATTCCTTGACCTTTACGGCTGTTCCGCGCGGTAGCGCCTTGGCCTATATGACAGTATGGCCGGCCGGTCAGCCGCAACCTGTCGCGTCCACCCTGAATGCTCCTACCGGTATGGCTACCGCGAACGCTGGCATCATCCAAGCTGGAAGCGCAGGCGACATCTCAGTATATGTCCCCAACGATTCAGACCTAGTTATTGACATAAACGGCTATTTTGCTTCAGATGCAGGCGGTCTGTCGCTCTACAATGTAGCCCCCTGCCGAGCTTTCACCACTAGCTTGAATCAAGGTTCTCAGCTATTTTCCGGAACACTTGAGATAGATTTAAGTGGCCAGTGTGGTACGCCCATTTCGGCTCAGGTGTATGTGTTGAATACCATGGTTGCCCCAGAAGAGGGGCTCGGTTACCTGACACTGTGGGAATCGGGACAACCATTACCTGGGGTGTCCACCTTGAATGTCCCGGATGGCTTCATAACTCCGAACCTTGCGATTGTTCCGGCTGCAAATGGACATATTAATGCCTTCACTTCGAATCCTACTGCTCTAACTTTGGATCTGTTTGGTTACTTTGCCCAGTGAGAGTGA
>JAFARV010000540.1 GCA_019245255.1 Acidobacteriaceae bacterium
CCCGAAGGCATGCCATCCAGCGCTTGCCGCACCATCCGGATACTCTGCCGCATCTCTTCCATCCGCACTTCGAAGCGCGCGAAAACATCATTTCCGGTCCGCGTGGGAACCTCAAAGTCGAACTGGTCATAGCTCGAATACGGACAATCTTTGCGGACATCTATCTTGAGTCCGGCCGCGCGCAGAAGCGGACCCGTTACGCCTAGATCAAGCATGTCTTCGAGCGGGAGTTCTCCCACACCCTGCGTACGTTGTAACCAGATTGGATTCGCCATCAGCAGCGCCTGATATTCATCCACTCCGCGCGCCAGGCGATCGGCGACCTGACTCACTACCTTGTGCCAGTTTCGCGGCGGCTCCAGTGCAAGTCCACCCGGCCGAATATAACTGGTCATCATGCGTTGCCCGGAGAACATTTCGAAGACCTTCATGATCTCTTCGCGTTCTCGCATGCAGTAGAAGTAAACAGTCATTGCACCGATATCGAGCGCGTGCGTTCCTAGCCACACCAGATGACTCGAGAGCCGTTGCAGCTCGTTCAGCATGACGCGCATCCACTGCGCCAGCAGCGGAATTTCGAGACCCAGCAGCCGTTCCACAGCGAGTGAATAGCAGAGGTTATTGCAGAGGTTCGAGAGATAGTCTACGCGGTCAGTGAGTGGAACCACCTGCTGATAGTGCAGCGCTTCGCATTGCTTCTCGATGCCCGTGTGCAGGAACCCGATCTCGGGGCGGGCGTTCAGAATCGTCTCGCCGTCGAGTTCGATCAGCACTCGAAGTACGCCGTGCGTCGATGGGTGCTGCGGACCCATATTCAGGGTCATGCGGCGCGAAGATCGCGTGGGAAGAGGTTCTATTCCCGAAGGGTCTGGAGTACTGAGCTCGTGCTCGGCGTCGAGCGACGCCACTCGAGCTTCACCTTCTCTCATGCTCAATCCTTTTCGGCAGTGCCGATTCTCAAATAGCTCGCTGAACAGCGCTTCCTGAACGGGGCAGCTACTCTTCCGAATACGAGTATTTGTGCCCGTGAACGGGATAATCTCTTCGGAGCGGATATCCTTCCCAATCCGCAGGCATCATAATGCGTTCCAGGTTAGGATGATTGCGGAAGCGGACCCCGAATAAATCGAAAACTTCGCGTTCGTACCAGTTTGCACCCCGCCACACAGCGGTCACGGAGTCGATCTCATCGTCTTCTTTAGCGCGAACAATTAGCCGCAGCCGCCGGTTGTGCCGAACCGAGTGCAGTAGATAAACGACTTCAAAACGTGGATCTCGAGGCCACCAGTCTACGGCTGTCACCCCGCTTACTCGCTCAAACCCGGCGACATCCCTCAGATAACGGCAAACGCTCACCAGATGCGGGGCGGCAATCTCGAGCACCGGGCCATCTGCGGCGTTTCTTGCCCCGACAATGGCATCCGGTATCCGCCCGCTCACATCAATCGCAAGCGGGTTCTCCGCAACCGCTTCAGGCAGCACGGCGTTTCTCCCGGGCCTCATCGCGGCGCTCGTCGATTGACCAGTCCAATACACCCTTCTTCCAGATGTAGAAGAAGCCGCAAAGGACCAGCACTATAAACAGGAGCATCTCCACAAACGCAAATAAACGCAATTGCCTGTAAACAACTGCCCATGGATAAAGGAAGATCGCCTCAATATCGAACAGAATGAAAACCATTCCTACCAGATAGAACTTTACGCTAAACCGCTCGCGCGCATTTCCGACTGGAGTCATGCCGGATTCGTACGGAGACATCTTGACCGGGTCCCGCATGCGCCGTCCGAGAATTGCCGAGGCGCCAATCATACCTCCTGCAACCGCTATCGCGATCAGGATCTGAATAAGTACCGGGAACCAAGTCTCTGCGTAAGTTGTAGGCATGACAGGCTTCTACCAGAGTAACAACCGTGAGCTTCAATTATATTTAGAGCGTGTTGCTTTCGTTCTTTAAGCGACAGCGTTGAGAGAAAATAGAAACGGAGAACGACACAATTGCAATCGTCCACTGAACAGTCAACTGCCGGACAGTTTCGGCCGATCGAAGTCTCCATTAACGGGGAGTCTCGACAGGTTCCACCCGGGCAGACAATTGAACAACTGCTCCACTGGTTGAACCTCAACTCCGAACGCGTTGCGGTGGAACTGAATAAGCAGATTGTCCGCAAACGAAGCTGGGCCGAAGCGCACGTCCAAGACGGCGCTCGCATCGAAATTGTAGAGTTCGTCGGAGGCGGCTGACGATTCGTCTATAAAACGTACTTGACTGTTTTTGTCAGTCTTGTACAATCTGGGGAGCCGTCATAATCTCAAAACGGAAACTGGGCGTCATGTTCAAAACAAGGAAAGTACGTCCTGATTTGCCCCAAAATCAGCGGACATATACCAGCACAGATGTTGCAAAGATCGCCCAGGTGAGCCTGAGGCAACTGCAATGGTGGGACGAGCGGAAGGTCGTTTCGCCTCGGCACGAAGGTCACAAGCGAATTTACCTGCCGGAAGAAGTGGTCGAGATTACAGTTATAGCCGAGTTGCGCCGGAAGGGGTTCTCGCTCCAGAAGATTCGGCGCGTTCTCCGCTTCCTGCAGCGTGAAATGGGACGGCGTCTTGCGGAGGTGCTCTCGAACGAGTCGAATCTGCACCTGCTGACCGATGGCAAGTCCATTTACCTCGAAGAGCAGCAGGATCGCATCATCGACCTTCTTAAGAATGCCCGTCAACCAATGTTCCTCGTCTGTGTGAGTGATCAGGTCAAGCGGCTGGAAGAAATCCCCCGGAAAGTCGCGCGGACCGAGACCGCTCTGGCCCGCCGCGTTCGGGCCGCTGTCTGACCTCATCAAACCGCCCGGCCGTCAGTTACCTGTCGCTCTCGAAAAAAGAAACAAAAGAAGTTGTCGCGCCCTGAGAGGCTTCCGCTACGTCTATACTACTGTTAGCGATCCCGGAGGGTATTTTTGTCGTCCCAGCGGCGTTACTTGTTGTTTGTCCCCATATTTTTAGGCGCTTCCGCCATAGTCGGAGGGCTTTTCGGACCCGGCGCCCGGCCAGTTTTGGCAGCCCCACAAAAGGCGCTTAGCCTGGCATCTGACGAAGACCTCAAAGCGAACATCGAAGCCTTTACAAAGGTTTACGCCGTGGTCGAGCAGAATTACGCCGATCATCTGGGTCCGGATAAGGCTATTTATAAGGGTGCCATTCCGGGCATGTTGCGGACGCTCGATCCGCACTCTAACTTCTTTGATCCAAAGGATTTCACCGACCTCAGGGAAGAACAGCACGGCAAGTACTACGGCGTCGGCATGACCATCGGGCCTCAGCCCCGGACGGGAAAAACCATGGTGATCCACCCGTTTGGCGGATCCCCCGCGTACAAGGCGGGATTGCGCCCGGGAGACGTGCTCACGGAAGTAAATGGCAAGCGCGTCGATACCGCCAGCAGTACCGAAATTGCCAGTATGCTGAAGGGTCCCCGGGGCACGAAGGTGCAGGTAGTCGTAAACCGGGAAGGAACCACTAAGCCCATAACCTTCAATCTCGTTCGCGACGAAATTCCCCGCAACAGTGTGGAAGACGTGTTCTGGCTGCGGCCGGGAG
>JAFARV010000593.1 GCA_019245255.1 Acidobacteriaceae bacterium
CGCGGCAAATTCAAGCCGGCCAGGGACGACGGGCAAATAGGTGAAGTTTCCACGGACCAGAGTCCCAGCGCTGCTCGGTTCGACAGACATTGCTAACGGCGGATCGTGTACCGCATCGCCTCATCGCCCAAAACGGCGCGCACAGCGCCTTGCAGCAGCACACGCGCAGGGTGGCCGGTCTCGTTGTTCAGCTTCAAAGCATAGCGGGCGATGTTAATTCCGTCGCGCACCGTGTAACTCTCGTCGGCAGCGTGCGCTTGTTGCAGGAAATCGGTGACGTACTGGAGAACGTCATCGGGTGAAAACGGCAGATTTTCGCGAAGAATTGCAAGTTCTTCCTCACGCTCCGGGAAATCAATGAGAATCTGCGGCTGCAGACGGGAATGGATGTACTCAGGGAGATCGAAGGTGGACGAATCGTCGTTCATCGTCGCGACGAGGCGGAAGTTCGGGTGCGCTTTGATTTTGATTCCGGCGACGATCGACTCAACGTATCGGCGGTTATCGAGCAATGGCGCGAGACTGGCCCAGCTTTTCTCGCTCATGCGGTTGCCCTCATCCAGAATTGCGACTCCGCCGCGAATCATAGCTGTTACCAGCGGCGAGGCGACATACTTGAGCTTCGATGCGCCCTCGATAACGGGCGTGATCAGCAAGTCTTCGGGCCGCGTATCGACAGTGGCCTGAAGGATGTACACTTCGCGGCCAAGGCGCTTGCCCGCCGCATACGCCATCGTCGTTTTTCCAACTCCGGGTTTGCCGAGCAGGCGGGGGTTCATCGGAACGTCGCGATCGTCGATGACTAACCACGCTGCCATGAGCTGACGCATGGCCTCTTCCTGTCCGACCCAGGTCACGTTCACGTCATCCGGGTGCGCCAGGTGGAGCTCCAATCCTTCGATAGTCACCTTCATGAGCTGGTCGTTGACTCCTCAAAACTCGCCCGGCAGTGGTCTCCGGCACCGGTCCGGACGGGCAAACTTACACTTCCATCGTAAAATGAGGAAGCTTCTTTGGATGAATGACAAGCTGCTGCGATTGGCCTATGCGTTCGAGTTCTTACTCGCGATAGTGGCGATCTTCACGGCTTGGTCGGAAATTGGCGGCCAGGGCGCGCTTGACCTGATGCACTGGGGCTGGAAGTTAGGATTCAGCCTGGTGCTGGCGT
Organism: Acidobacteriaceae bacterium; assembly: GCA_019245255.1. Classification (GTDB taxonomy): domain Bacteria; phylum Acidobacteriota; class Terriglobia; order Bryobacterales; family Bryobacteraceae; genus Bog-105. The sequence goes on from JAFARV010000593.1 coordinate 1,169, forward strand.
GGGCGATTGTTGCCTACACGATCGCGATCTGCGATTCCGGTTCGTGGTGGACGCTGAGGTCTGCGCGCTGGCTCGCAGCGATCGTAGTCACAGTCGTAGCCATGGGCATCGTGACATATTTCTACGCGTTGCAAGTGGACACGGGCGAATCCGATGAGAGCACCACTATCTCACGCACCGTGCATGTTCTTCCGCAATGCGGGAAAGGCGCATGATCACGCCCGATTCGACCACGGAAATCGCGAGTTGGAAAGAGCCGGACGGGCCATGGACCGTAACGTATTCCCTGGCCGCATTTCATGAAATCGATTTTGCCGTGAACGATGGGTACCGCCGCATTCCCTACGGCGGTGTTGAGACGGGCGGCCTTCTTTTCGGACAAATCGGGGACGAATTGGTGCACGTGGAAACCTTTCGCCCGATCGAGTGCGAGCACGCCTTTGGCCCTTCGTTCAAGCTGTCGGACAGAGACATAGAAGCCATCCGAAATCAGATCGAGGCCGCTGCATCCGACCCCGAACTGGCACGGCTTGCAGTGGTCGGCTGGTACATCGGCCACACGCGTAGTGAACTCGTGATGACGGAGCAGGAGAACAGAGTCTTCGATGAGCTGTTTCCCGGACTCGGCCGCGCCACGATGCTCGTGAAACCAGAGAAGTTCAAACCGACGCGCTTCACGTTTCTGATCCGGCACGCGGACGGGCTCGTTGCGCGCGATGGCGCACAAAGCGCGTTCATTCTGCCGCTACCCGGGCAACGCGCGAGGCCCGCTGTGACACGGGAAATGGAACAGCCGCGGATGCCTGGGCCGATGCCGAGCGAGAAGCCACTTGAACGCGAAATTGCGGTTCACAGCGAGGTTGAAACCGCTCCTATTCGTGCGGAAGAACAACGCGAGGCTCAGGTCAGCGAGCAGTTCGCTGTGCGGGAAGCGGAATCCGACGTTGTACCGGAACCTCCGCCCGCTCCAGTTAGCTGGGAGCCGCCAGCGCCGGAACCACAGCTCGCGCCCGAACCGGACACCGTCCTCCAAGAGGAACGCGCCAGCGTGGCGGAACCGCCTGTCGAGCCGGAACAGCCTGTCGAGCCGGAACAGCCTGTCGCGCCCGAACAGCGTTTCGAGCCCGAACCCTTGCGCGAAGCCGAGCCGGAGCCGCCGATGCATCCGCGAACGCCGCGCGCTCCGACGGTGGATCGACCCGCGACAACTCCCGAGTATACGGCCGTTGTGCGAAGGGCAAGAGTACAACGACGACTGAAGTTCGGGC
>JAFARV010000675.1 GCA_019245255.1 Acidobacteriaceae bacterium
AGTGCCCCACTCGCCGATTAAATAAAAAAATCTGCGAGCAAGAACTGCGCAATTTCTGAGAGCACCAGGTTTGCGCCAACGGTATCGCCGGTAATGCCACCGATTCGGTACTTACAGATTCGGGAGATCACGGCCGTCATTGCGGCCACTACCAGCCAACAAGCGAGCGTTCTTTTCCATCCGAATACAAACGGAAGCGGGGCGCAAAACAGCGTAGCGATGACGAGATCGGAGCGGCTGAACGATTTTGTAAGTGCTCCTGTTCCGATTCTTTCGCCTTCCGTTGTCACGCGCGCATAAGGAGCGGAGCGGCTCATAAGAACCATACCCCAGCGCGACAGCATCGGAATGATGAATAGCGGGTAGAGAGCTTGGCGCGCTGCAAGTAGATCGGAGACACAGGCAGTCTTGAGAAGCAATGCGACGACGAGTGCGACACCTCCATATGACCCGATTGCATGGTCGCGCATGATTCGAAGTACGTCGTCCTTGGTGCGCCCGCCGCCGAAACCGTCGGCCATATCGGCGAATCCGTCGAGGTGGAGCGCCCCGGTCAGGACAGCATCGAGTGCTGTGATCAGCGCCGCGGTTGTCAGCGGAGAGAAGATTCTCATCAGTAACGTCGCTGCCCCGGCGTAAATTGCTCCAAGCAGGAGCCCCACGAGAGGGAAGTAGCGGGCTGAGCGACCGAGATCCGCAGTCGCGGTGTGCAGTTTCTGAGGAACGGGAACACGGGTCAGGAATGCAATTGCGCACAGGAGCGAGCGCATTACGCTTCGGGCTTGGCCGATGAAACTCCGGCGGACGCGAATGTGGCCATGGAGCGGAATGCTTCAACCGCTGCTTTGAGGATGGGAATGGCTAACGCTGCGCCAGTTCCCTCACCAAGCCGCATATCGAGTTGCAGGATGGGGCGTAAAGCGAGATGGTCGAGAAGGACACGATGGCCAGGTTCGGGAGACTCGTGCCCGGCAAAAAGGTAATCGCTAACGTGCGGACTCATGTGCACCGCAATTGCCGCGGCTGTGGTCGAAATGAAGCCGTCCATGAGCACGGGGCAGCGATTGCGGGCGGCTGCCAAGCATACGCCACACATCGCAGCGATCTCGAGGCCCCCCAGCCTCGCGAGCAGATCTAAAGGGCTGTCCACGTGTGGACCGTGAAGAGTTAACGCTCGAGCAATGGCATCTCGTTTCCGTTGTAGCCCTGCGTCGTCCGATCCGGTTCCGCGCCCGCAGACTGCGGAGGGCTCGGCTCCCGTTAACGCTGCGCAGACTGCGCTTGCGATGGTGGTGTTCCCGATTCCCATCTCCCCAATAACCAGAAGCTTCGACCCGGTGCTGATCGCCTGTTCGGCGCAGTCGATTCCCGCCGCGATTGCTTCGAGTGCTTCATCGTGCGACATCGCGGGCTCTCGGCAGATATTCCTGGAGCCGGCAACTACGCGACGTGAGATCAGGCGCGGATCATCCATCGGTTCACCGATAACTCCCATATCGACGACCAGAAGTTTGGCGCCCGCCGCTTTCGAAACAGCGTTGATGGCGGCTCCGCCTGCGAGAAAGTTTGCGAGCATCTGGCGCGTGACAGATTGTGGATAAGGGTTTACGCCTTCCTCACACACGCCGTGATCGGCAGCAAAGACCAGCACGGTTGGATTGTCGACGCAAGGCTGGAGCGTTTCCTGGATCGCACAGATCCGGTTTACTATTTCTTCAAGCCTTCCTAAACTGCCGGGCGGCTTGGTAAGCGTGCGTTGATGCTGCTCGGCGCGTTCTATCCACAGGGCATCGACGGGCTGAACTGCTGGAATTGAGACATTCATAGCATGACGTACCGCTGCCGCCGGCGCATGAGCCATAGGAAGAACGGACCGCCGACGAGACCCGTAACTGCTCCCACAGGAAGTTCGGTCTGGCCCATGACGGAGCGTGCAAGAGCATCTGCGAGCATCAGGAAACCAGCGCCCAAAAAGAACGAAGCAGGCAACGCGAAGCGAGTGTCCTGGCCGAAGAGCAAACGTGCAATATGCGGAACCACAAGACCAACGAATCCGATACTGCCACCGACGGATACCGTTACGCCTACGAGCAGCGATGTCGCGAGATAGACGATTCTTTCCGAGCGCCGTACGTTCACTCCGAGGGATGCCGCGGATTCTTCATCGACGGCGAGCAGGTGGAGGTCGCGAGCGACGAGTAGCAGAACGAGCCAGCCCGGCAGCACAAACGGCAGCATCTGCCAGATCAGTGAAAATCCGACGACATCCAGCGTACCGACGAGCCAACGCAGGATCTCGAGCGATCGGGATGGATCGATTGTGTATTCGATCAATACTACGGCCGCATTTGCGATGAGATTCACGACGATACCGGCGAGCAGCAGGGAACCTGGAGCAACGACCGCTCCCGAACGCGCGATTCTGTAGACCAGCGATATGGAGGCGAGCGAACCGGCGAAGGCCGCGATAAACACGACTGGAGTACCTGCGATGCGCGCGCCCCAACCGAGCGCGATAGCAATGCCTGCTCCAAGCGAGCCGCCACCGGAGACGCCAAGTGTCAATGGCTCTGCAAGTGGGTTGCGGAAAAGCGCTTGCAGCGCAGCTCCGACCGCTGCCAGAGTTGCTCCGATAATGCCCGCCATGATCACGCGCGGAAGCCGAAGCCGAAAGAAGACCGAACGAGCTACGTCGTCGTGCAACAATCTCGGAATGGTGATTCGCTCATAGCCGGCCCAAAGGGCAATGGCAGTACAGGCGACGAGAACAGCTGCCGCGATCGCCATGGCCTGACCAAAGCGCTGCTCAGAAAGTCGCTGGGTGCGCAGGCTTCCTGTCATTCAGTGGACCTCTGACCACACACAGAGCTGTCCATCGATGCGGCGCGCACGCACGTAAGGGTCCTCGTAAATTGCGGCGAGGCTCGCGTCGGTGAGCACTTCGGAGGGCGCGCCAGATGCGGCGATGGCACCATATCGCATGGCGAGGACCGCATCGAATCCCGGGTCGAGAAGATTCAGGTCATGGGTAACCATGACTACCGTCATCCCTCGTGTACTGCGCAAAGCTTTGAGTGTTCGGATGAGCTGCGCGCGATGCTTGAGGTCGAGCGAGGAGGATGGCTCGTCGAGCAAAATACATTCAGGCTGCTGAGCCAGCGCACGCGCGACGGATACGAGCTGGCGTTCGCCGCCCGATAGTTCGGTGATTCGGCGCTCCGCCAGATGTGCAACGCCGACTGTCTCGAGCGCCTCGATTGCAACGGACGTGTCGTGGCTGTTCTCCAGGCGAAAGGGCGATGTGTATGGCGTACGCCCGGTGAGCACGACTTCAAGCGAAGTGAATGGAAATGCGCGAGCGCTGTTTTGGGGAACGTAGGCAATAGTGCGTGCACGTTCGCCGCGTTCATAGCTGGGGAGGGGCACTCCCCGGTACAGGACAGAACCTTTGGCGGGCTGGAGAATGCCCGCCAGCAATCGGACGAGTGTAGATTTGCCGCATCCGTTCGAGCCGATGATGGCCGTCATGGATCCAGCTCGAATCGCAAGGCTTACATCGATAACCGTGGGGCGGCCGATTACGTAGTGAAAGTCGAGTTGCTTTGCTTCGAGAAGAATCACTTCGTTCCCGCGTGGGCCGCGAGTTCCGGATGCAGAATCTGTTCGAACAGTTCGGCGGTATGGGTGATGAATTGAGACGGATGAACCACGAACGGGTCGTTGAGGGAATAAACATGATTGTCGCGGACAGCGCGCAACTCCGGCAAGTCCTTCCATGCTTCTTTGGGATCTCCTCCGAGCTTCGAATTCGAGTGACTCGTTACGTCGATGATGATATCCGGGTTGCTGGTGAGGATGGCCTCCTGACTGAACTTGGCGTACCCAATCGGCGTGGGAGCTGCAGCGGACCGGCCGCCCGCGATTTCGATCAGTTCCAGCAGATAGCTGCCGGGAGTCGCGACATAAAGTTCATTCAGGGTTCCAGGGGTGCGGCTCACGCACAGTAGAACGGACGGGTGGGCCAAGGCTTTCGTCGCATCGCGAATGCTGTCGAGCGAAGCATGCATCCGCCCGATCAAGTCCATTGCTTGCCGCAAATCGCCTGTAACCGCGCCAATCTCCTGTATTGCCGTGAAGACATCGGCAAGCGTACCCGAAGGGACGGCGAGCGACCGCAAACCGAATTGCCGCAGCCGATCGCTGATGAATGGCTTCTGCATGGCTGTGAGAACGACCAGGTCGGGATGGACAGACAGAATGCTTTCAATATTGTTCGTCTGTGAACCGCCCACGTGCGGGACTTTGCTCGCCTCAGGCGGGTAGGAGCAATATGCAGAAACGCCAACTACGCGCGGGAACGCGCCGATGCCGTACAGGATTTCTGTTGTCGTTGGAGAGAGTGAGACGATCCGCTCGGGTGCGGAACCGGCGGCATAAATCACAAGTGCTGCCGCGCTGATTGCGAGCGCTAGGTGACGAAGCGGGGGCATAGGCCGTCTAGAACTCGAACTCCAGGCCGCCGCGGCCAGTTATACCAGCCGTCACAAAGCCGCCTTCGTAGTATTGCTGATCGAAGATGTTTTCGCCTTTGCCAAAGAACCGGATTGCCTTACGTTCACTCAGCGGCAGGCGGTAACCGACGCCGAGATCGGCTCGCTTGATCCCTGCAAAGCTGTAAGCGCCGCTGCTGAACGTACTGTATAACTGAGCCCGGTAGCTGTCGGACCCGTTCAGTGCGAAGTCGACGAAGGTCCTTCGGCCGACACGCTCGACCGCGAAGGCGCTGAATTCGTGCTCCGGCACGAAGAACGATCGATAGACGCCGGGCACCAAAGGCGTACGTTCGCGAGCGTCGGTGTAAGCATATGCGCCGGACACCGTAAGTGATTTATTGACGGCCCATTCGGCATTGAACTCTACGCCGCGGGAAAAGCCTCCGCTGGTGTTGAGATATCCGAAGGAACGGCCGAAGGGGTCCGTTAGCGGGTTAATCAGCCCCGAGAAATCGAACATGATGACGCGCTGTAAGTGCGTATAGAAATACGTGGCCGAGAGACGCAGTTTGTTACTGAAGAGGGATTGATCAAGGCCGGCATCAACTGCGATCGACTGCTCCGGCTTCAGTGTCGGGTCACCGTAAACGGAGTAGCCGAAGAAAGAATCATAGCCGGCGCCAAATCGCTCATAGAGTGACGGAGCGCGGTAACCTCGCCCAACGTGGGCGCGAATCTTAGTTTGACTGTGACGCAGGAAGTAAGCGAAGGAGCCGTCGCCGGTATAGGCTGCTGGCGGTGCTGAGAACCTGATACCACTGTAAGGAGCGCTCGCTGTGGGGAGGAAGGAAGGCTGTTCGAGAGAAAAGAACTGCGCACGAAAAGCGGCGGATAGATAAAGCCGATCACCGAAAAGACGGACCTGGTCTTGGGCGAACGCAGTATGGCTGCGCTGGGCTGCGCCGATGAAAGAGTTTGAGGTGGGTGCAAAACTGGCGGTCGACACCGTGTTGAAGCTCTCATTCTCAAATTCGTAACCAGCCGTGATAAGGCTGTAACTACCCGGCTGATAATTGACCCGGGCATTTACGGTTTCGACGCGACCGTTGTAGTCCGTCCGAGTATTACCTGAGGGCTGGGGAGGTGGACCCGCGGGCCCATTGCCATATCGTCGTGTGGAATCGACTATCTGGTAATCCACGACATACCCGAGCACCGGCGAAGCTTGCCCGAGCAGAGTAAGTGCGCCGGTTTCATAGTGCGCACCGCGAGTAGAGTCAGAATCGTCGAGAGATGGGATGTATGTCGCGTTACCGGAATCGATGCTCGAAATCGGAACGCCCGCGTTGAATTGTGCGAGCGCGGCTCCCCTGAGAGGAATTGCGGGAAGAATGCCGGATGGAAAATCGGCAAGAGCCTGCGGGCTGGTGTTCAATTTGATGAAGCTGTCGGCGGCAAGCAGCCGCGCGACCAACTGGACACCCGGCGCGAGGCGAACCGAGATCCGACCCTGGGCGCTCGAGATCCTCGCGGGATCGTCATCGTCCACACCATTCACAACGTTCAGGTGCATCAGGCCAGCGCTATATTGAATGCGATCGTTCTTTGTTCCACCGGCAACGAGGGCCGAACCGCGAAAGAGGCCCAGGCTGCCACCCTCCAATTGAATGGAGCCGTGTGTAGCGCCACCGCCCTGGCCCGTAATGACATTGACGACACCGCCAATCGCGTCGGTGCCATACAGAGACGATCCTGAACCGCGAAGAATTTCAATTCGATTAATGTCCGGCAGAAGGAAATCTTCTAACAGGCTGGATGCATCGGCCTGGGTCCCGGAGGGATCCCGCAGCCGCATACCATCGACCAGAACCGCCGTGTCTTCAGGGCGAAGGCCGCGAATCTGGATCTCAGTGAATGCGCCTGGTCCGCCTTCCTGGTCAATCCGTAGAGCGGGCGTGAGGCGAACTGCATCGGCGAGCGAATAATCCTGCCGCTCTTCGATCGAGCTGCTGTCGACAATCGTGAGCGCTTTTGAGACCTGGTCGACTGCCTGAGGCGTACTTGCTGCAGTCACGGAGACTTCCTGCTGAACTGTCCCGATGGACAAAGTTACGTCAAGCTTCAACTGCTGTCCGGAGTCAAGATGGACATTCTCGCTGCGGTAAGACGAGAAGCCGGTTGCGCCTGCTTGCAAGAGGTAGTCGCCTGACTTGAGGCCATTTAACGAGTAGTTGCCGCCAGAACTGGCTGTAGTGGTCAACTGTGTTGTGCCGTTCTTTGCGAAGAGAGAAACGACAGCCCCGGCCACAGTTCGTCCTTGCGGATCCAAGACCTTACCGGTAATCGCTGCTTCCGGCTCGGCTGAATATAGCGATGAACTTCTTACAATTGCGAATACCAATAAGAGGAAGAAATGTTTGCTCATGTTACCGCCTTAATGCGTAATGGAATTCCCGACACCAAGAGATAAACCTCCGCGGCAGCACGAGCCATCTGCTGGTTCATGAAGCCATGGACATCGCGAAAGCGCCGTGCCAGCGCCGATTCGGGCACAATGCCTGAGCCGACTTCATTGGTAACGGCGATTACTTTGCCGGAGTTGCAGGCGTCAGTAAATTCAGCGGTCTGTTCCCGTGCTTTGCGCTGAAGCGTGGCCGTATCGTCGTCACGCCACTCATACAATAGATTGCTGAGCCAGAGCGTGAGGCAGTCGACAAGGACTACCTCGGTCTTAGGTGCATGCTCGGCGATGACCGCGGGAACTGCGATGCGCTCCTCGATGGTTACCCAGGATGCGGGTCTCTGCTTCCGATGCAAC
>JAFARV010000604.1 GCA_019245255.1 Acidobacteriaceae bacterium
GGGCTGAGGTAATGCGCGGGTCTCCCCGGCAATCGGATCTGATGTTCATCGCCGGCAGGGTGTCAAATAAAATGGCTCCCGTCATCCGGCACCTGTACAGGCAAATGCCTGAACCCAAGTGGGTCATCTCGATCGGAGCTTGTGCTACTTCGACAGGCGTGTTCAATAATTACGCCCTAGTTCCCGTGAACCAAGTAATCCCCATCGACGTGTACGTCCCGGGCTGCCCGCCGCGTCCGGAGCAATTCATTTACGCCATCATGTTGCTGCAGGAAAAGATCCAGAACGAACCCGGTTCGCTACGCCGAACTCTCAACTTGGCATAGCCAGTACCGACCGGGCGGGCACCCCTTGCCTAGGACCACTCACCCGTACCGCTCACAATTGTATTCCCCTTCACACTGTGGTGTTCGCTTGCTAGTGTCAGCTAAGGGCACTTAAAACCGCCGCTGCAGAAGCGGTAATCATTTGTGTCGAGCATTGCTATAGGAGGAGTGTGAACAAATTGCTAGGAGTGGTAAAGAAACGGATAACAAGTAAGCTGAGTGCAAGCTTGTTGTGTATGGCAGCTGCGGCCGTGTCTGCGCAGGCTGGAATAACTTTCAATTACGGATCGTTGGCCAACAACGCGACAGACGCTCAGATTCAAAGCTTCATGAACGGCAAATTGAGCGGCGGAACTTCCGTGACCGTTACTGGCGCGGTCGCGTCGAACAGCTACACCGGAGACGGTCACGCTGTTGGACCTTGCACAGGTTCGAGCTGTTCATCCGTGACACTCGATAATACGGACGGCACGTTCATCATGAACGCGAGCGGCTCCAATCAGATTGACATGACATTCTCGGGACTGAAGATATACTCCGTGAGCTTTGATTACGAGATCTTCCCCGACGGCACGTGTGCGAATGGGAATAACGGATGCGGTTCGAACTGGCCTGATCTCACGTTCACAGCTGGAGGCACGACTTACCTCGATGCACAGGCAGTTATGCCAGGCACGCATGGAACCTACTCTCACTCACCGGCTAGCGGCTCGACATCGAACGAAACCGCGCCTCAACTGATTGGTTCTTGGGCCGGCAACGTTGGGGGGAGCGCCGGGGTTACGACACTTGACTTCATCGATTGGCCTGCCACCATCGCCATTGACAATCTTCAGATCAATACCGTCTCGCCGACGCCAGAACCATCGGCTATTGTCCTCTTTGGCAGTGTTGCACTGCTGTTCGGATGGATGTTGCGGAAGCGCTTTGCTCAGCTTGCGAAGTAGTAGCTAACAACGGTCGGTAAATGGAGTTACGGCGCTTGAGGCCGTAACTCCTCCGACTGCTGATAGACGCAGAGTTCAACGCTTTAAAGGATCCTCAATCCACGGCGGCGTGGCATCCACCAGTTGGCCTAAAATCGGATCTATCTTCTCAAGCGCCTGTTTCATTCCCCATGCAACCTCCCGGTACGAGAAGTGGCCCTTTACGCCACTCCTTAGACGGGAGATGTATTCCAGTTCCGCGAAATCCATTTTGAACAGAAAGCGTGATCGGGCCGCGAAGGGTAATAGGTACTGGGCCGCTGGCTGAGGCAGATTCTGAACCGCAGCATCAACTTCGCGCAGGACCTCACGATAGACATCTTCAGCACCACAGCGACCGAGAATTTCGGGCACTGCATATCCGAGGGCATTCGTGTATTGCTGGCGAAACTGCTGGCAGCGCCGATGACGATGAAGGTCTCTGTAGGCGCCGATATCGATGACAAACTCGAACACATAAGGTGCGCTTCGAAACTGGCGTGGTAATTCGTCCCGTTTGCTCCGCGGGCCAAGAATTATCTCGATAACTTCTCGACGGCGAGTCGCGGACCACGACGACGTGAGTCCGTATAACTCGCGGTAGGAACGGTCCGTTACAGAAAACAGCAGCGTGGCGCAAATGTCTGCTACGTGATCCGTCGGCGCAACCAAATCGACCGGCTGTACTGGAGCCGGCGATGATTTCGGCAGATGATTCCCAGCCCATTCCTTAAGATTGGCTCGCATTAGCTGAGGATATTCTTCGGGTTCGGCATGACGGGCAAGAGTTGGAGCAACGGGTTCATCCGCGCTTGCCAACGTGCCAAGAGTGCAGTCGGGAAGTCCCGAACAGGAATGCGCTAGTTCTTGTCCAATCTCACGCAACTCATGGAACTCAGATGCACGCAGGCGGCGGATTTGCTTTTCAAGAGTACGGATGCTCGTGACCTGTCCAACCCCGGTGGGAATGCCGAACGGAAGTAGGTAGCGCGCGACATCGAAGGCGCGTGCGGCGATGTTCCGGCGGTACGCTTCGGGCTTCATGTCATCTGGGCGGGGCAACTGCCCCTCCAGGTACAGGAATGCGCGCTCGTTTACGGTTCGGTAAGCTTCAATCAGCTTTTTGGCGGCATTTGAATAAATGTCCGCCTCGGGAGAGCTCAATTCTGGAGGCATTACCGGCTCGGACGCGGAAAAGTCCTGGTACCGGGAGCTACGGGCTTGACCATCCCACAGCTGCTCGTCTTCAATTTCGGTTGCGGCAAGCTCCGACACCCCTTCGAAGCACACCGCGAGGTGCCCCAAATCAGCGATCGATGCATGTCCGTACTGAAAGTAGAAGCTTTCGAGAAACTTGCCGGAATCATGGGTCCGGACCCATGCAAGGGAATCCGAAATCGAGTCCGGAGAGCGGCTGTAGCGCGCAAGAGCGTAGGCGAGCTTCTCGGGCGGCATCGGGCCGAGTGTGAGTACACGTTTTTGAGCTTGGGCAGGCAACTTTCTTATCCTACGATTTCGGATGAAAATCAAAATCAAGAAGCTGAGGGACGAGGCACATTTGCCCGAGTACGCGCACGGGCCACTCGAAGATGCGGGAATGGACGTACGGAGCATCGAAGGGGCACTGTTGGAGCCAGGTATTCCGAGGGCGGTTTCGACAGGGCTTGCACTCGAGATTCCGAGCGGCTACGAGGTGCAGATTCGACCGCGGAGCGGCCTCGCCTTAAAGCACGCGATCACACTTCCGAACGCCCCAGCCACGATTGATCCTGGCTATCGGGGAGAGTTGAAGATTATCCTGCTTAACCTCGGTCGAACACCCTACCAAGTGCACGCCGGGGACCGCATTGCGCAGATAATCGTGGCGAAATATGAAGCCGTCGAATGGGACGAAGGTGAACTGGGCGATTCGGTGCGCGGCAGTGGCGGATTCGGATCGTCGGGCAGATAGGTTGAACCGGCGATTCGGGCGGCAGCGACATTCGACTATGCTCATGGCTTCAGGCGGTCTCTGATCCGCCCTTCCCGGTCGATGCGCAGGATCTGATCGCGCCATCTCACAGTGTTTCCGGTCCACGCGGCAACCCAGATGGCGAATGCGTATAAGTCCCAAACCGGCGTCAACCAGCACAGCGCGGCGGTTGAAAGGCTCCGAAGCATGACTGAGCTCAGAAGTCCCGTCGAAATCCGAGTCGCGATCAGGGCCACAGCGGGAATCCACGCTCCACATGCCAGAGCAATAGCGGCCCACAGTCCGGCATGCGTGATCGGCAGACCAACGTAGCCGGCGCCCTTTGAGGCTTTGATAGTCCGCGCCCAGCGCAACTGATGATTCCACGTCCCGCGCCAGCTTGCTTCGCCTAACGAGGTTTCCACCACATAGCTCGACAAGAATGCTCGTTTGCCGAGCGACGCGATTCGCCTCGCGAGTTGGAAGTCATCGGCGAGATAGTCTGCCAGCGCTTCAAACCCTCCCGCAAGCAGGAGGTCCTCGGCCCGAAACGCCAGAGTTGAACCGAGCCCGAAGTCGCGCACTCCAAGGCTCTGCGCAACGATTGTGCTCGGGATAAAATCGCTCGCGATTCCGAGGGCTTCCCAACGAGTGGCCATTGAATGTGAATACGCACGGTATGGACACGTCACTACCCCGATGGACCGGTCGGCAAGGGGCGTAACGACGGCGGTCAGATAATTCTTTGTGACCTTGATATCGCCGTCATTCACTACCCATATCGGATAACGAGCTTCTCTGGAAAGATCGATGAGCAAACCGACTTTCCCGTTCGGCGCGGCGGTAGTGCATCGGATCACGCGGATCGGTACCGCCGGGAACTGCTGCTGCAGATGTCGAATCGCTGAAATCACCGGGTCATTTTCTTCGCGTATCCCGAAAAGAATTTCGAATTGCGGATACTCCTGCTCGGCCTGGGAAACGAAGGCTTCGTACGTGTTCGGATCAACACCTCGGACTGGCTTCAGGACGGAAACTGCAGGCCAGTTGACAGAGGCCGGTGGGGCATCACGCCCCCGCTCTCGAAATTTGAAGAGGCAGATCAGGCTTAAACACTGATACGCGAACGCCGGAGCAAAGAGCAGCCAGAACAGGTGCACTTAGCGGGAGAGCAGAACGACTCCGCAAAGGACAAGGAGAGCCCCGGCGGCCCGGCGCTTTCCGACAGCTTCGTGGAGCACCCATTTGGCGAGCATGGTTTCGAAGATGAAAGTAGCGGCGGACGCCGGTACGGCGAAGCTGAGCGGCTCGCGCTGCAGCAGAGCCATGAACGTGAAGAACGAAATGGCCATAAGCACGATCGAAAGGATCAAAAACCGTCGGGTCGCGACCGTTCGCAAGAGACGCGCGAGACCTCGAGCATTCACCCTCTGCGCGCCGCTACGTTTCATCTCGTGGCTTTGCAGGACGTCCGAGAGGACAGTGCAGATCACGATAACCGTCAGTAAAACCCACTTCATCAAGAGCGGCCTCGGGGTTTGTGGGTTTGGTGGGGTGTCGCGCCAACAAGCGCGCTGCCGGCAAAGATCAGAGCAACGCCCCACCACTGTGCCGTATTAACGCTTTCATGCAGAACAAATTTCCCGAGCACCGCGGCGAGGACATAGCCAACGGCCATCAGCGGCAGGGCAAAGCTTAAATCCGCCCAACTCATCAAGGCCATTCGCGTGAGCAGCCAAAGGCTTAAGAAGACCATGCCGGCTGCGACGAAAGGATTGAGCATGGCAAGTAGATACGGGATGGGACTCAGTGCGACGCTTGCGACGTGTTTGAGGCCCCACGCAAGCGACAGATTCCCCGCTTCGTGCAGCGCAATTACGGCAAGCGTCAGGAGCAGAATTCTGGACTTCGGAACGCGGGCGGCGGCGGAAACGACTCGGAGATCTTCGAAGCCGGACCGGGTTGCGGGCCCCTTCCGTTCAACAGGTAAGCCTTGTCGCAATTAATCTCCCGCGCTCAGAACTGCTTCGGGCTTCTGCTCAGGTTCAGCCTTGGAGTCTTTTACAAACTGCTTGCGCTTCGACCGAAGAGCAAGATATTCGCGGGCTTCCTTATATAGCCGCTTGCGTTCTGAATTGCTAAAGATCGCCTTCCGAACCAGGCGAAAAACAACTTTGGGCCGGAAGTAGAACTCACCATAAAAACGCTCCACCCAGTCGACGAGTTCGGCGCGATCGAGGCCGGGGTACTGGTAATTCGGCAACTGATGCCCTGCCTCATCGGTCATGATTTCATCGATTGTAATCAAGCCGTTCTTTTTAACGTGATCGTAGAACTCTGTACCCGGAAACGGATGCCCAATGGAGACCTGGATCGTTTCAACATCCAGCTCCTTAGCGAAATCGATACTTTTCCGGATCGTTTCGCGCGTCTCACCCGGCAGACCAACGATGAAGTCGCCGTGGACGGTCAGATCCAGTTTCTTGCAGTTCGCAGTGAACCGGCGCGCCATGTCGATCGTGGCGCCCTTTTTAATATTCTTCAGGATCTGTTGGTCACCGGATTCATAGCCTACAATCAGAAGCCGGCAGCCCGCTTCCTTCATTGCCTTCAGCGTGTCGTAATCAGTCGTCACGCGAGAGGTGCAGCTCCACGTAAAATTCAGCTTCTTCAGCTTGCTGCAGAGTTCGATCGTTCGTGCTTTCTGGTAATTGAAGGTGTCGTCATCGAAA
>JAFARV010000781.1 GCA_019245255.1 Acidobacteriaceae bacterium
CACTTCTTCAAAAGTAGGAATATTATCGTCCCACTCGAGTAACGTGGCCGTCGGTCCGCACCGTTCAATGGCACGCGCGTACAATGCCCAGACCGGATCGATAACAGGATGATCATGCGTATCAAGAATGTACTTTTCGTACTTAGAATGTCCTGCGATATGGATTTGCGCCACACGCCGGGCAGGAACAGAATTCACGTAAGTAAATGGATCGAAGTCATGGTTTTGAGATGAAACATAGATGTTATTCACATCCAGCAGAATCCCGCAGTCGGCTTTCTCCACGACTTCATTCAGAAATTCCCATTCGGTCATTTCCGATACGTGATATTCGGCATAGCTGCTTACGTTTTCTACCGCGATTGGCACTTCGACGTAGTCTTGAACCTGCCGAATGTTTTGCGCCGTGATGTCGGCAGCTTCAAACGTGTATGGCATCGGCAGGAGATCGTGAGTGTAGCGCCCGTCCACGCTCCCCCAGCACAGGTGATCGGATAACCAGGGCGTTTTAGTCCGGCGGACTAATGTCTTCAGCCGCTTCAGATGCTCGCGGTTCAGCGGTTCCGCAGAACCGAAGTACATGGAGACACCGTGCTGAACGACCCGATATTGTTCGAGGATTCTGTCAAGGATGGATAGCGGACGGCCGCCATCGATCATGTAGTTTTCAGAGATGATCTCGAACCAATCGACCACCGGCTTCTGTTCGAGAATGTGCCGGTAGTGCGGTATCCGCAACCCGATGCCCACACCATACTCGGTGAAGGCATTGAAGCGATTAGCAGGCATATTAGATAAAAGGTCCCAACAAGGTTTTTGCATATTCCGTGGCTTGAAGCGCCGCAACCGTTTCGCGATTGGACGACGCTTCAAGCAACGGGCATCGCTGACCGACTAGACTGCCTTGGAGCCGTCCGTGGCGCAGCCACCTTTTCCTTTGCAGGAGTTCTTGCCTTTACAGCCGTTATCTCCTGCCTTGCAGCCGCCTTGACCTTTGCAGTCGTTCTTGCCTTTACAGGAGTGTTTGCTGGTGTCGTCGAAGGTTGCCTTCGCGAATGACAGCTTTCCAGCATTCGAAGACTTGCTGGCGGTGATCTTAGCCGAATTGTCGGAGGTGTGACCTATCGGCGTTGCCTGCAGCCGAGCTGTCGTTCCACCCACCAGGCCCGAGATGGCTGCTGCCATCATCAACTTTTTGACGTTGTTGTTCATTGCGTATCCTTTCTATGCGATCGATTCGCTTCTATGCGATCGACTCGCTGGAGTCCCAACCGGACTCTGCTACGTTCTTCGGTGAGCTTATCTCAAAAGTTACGCAAGCGCATCCAGAACCTGTCTTTGACCTTCCGTACCAGCAATCCGAAACTCGCACCGATGGCGATTCCCACCGCTAAGACTCCAAAGTGCCAAACGATGACGTGCGGGACATTCCACGCAGAGCAATGAAGTGTAAGAACGGCAACGCCGGCGAGCCCGCTGAGACATCCAACCGTCAATGCCATTCTCAGAACTGAACCACTAGAGTATTTAGCCGTGAACGTCAGGAGCAAAGCTCCGGCTGCAAGAGCACAGAGGGAGCCGACGCGCAAGCACCCGATTCCCCAGCGAAAAAAGTTCGCAGTGGTGAAGTTCGGAAAGAGTAGCAATGGCATAGCGAGCAAGGCAGCAACAATCAGAACCACCGCAATTCCGGGTTGCAAACGGCGCTTTGCCCCTGGGATGATCTCCTGAACGGTAACCAGCGCGGCAAGCACCACGCACGCCGCGATTACACACAAGAAGATACTCAGCTTCATGGCGGGGGCGCGGCGAACCGCCCCCATGGTTACCACGGCACCGGCTGAGATGCAGAACACCGCAAATAAGCCGAAAATTAAACTAACTAACGTGCGGTCGCGGGGAAGGGCGCGAACCGGATGAAGATGACCGGTCGCGACATGCCGGAGTTTTTCGATCTCCTCCGCCGACAATCCCTCTGCGGAAGTTTTCCAGAGATTCGTCAAGGGCCCGCACTTCGGACACGAAGCTACGTGCTCGGCGGCGCCGGTATCGAGCGGTTCGCCCCGCGCAAGCAGATCGTCAATGTCGTTGCAGTTCATGCCGGGCAGCCCAGGAGCTTACGCAATGTTTGATAGGCGCGATGCGCCTTTTGTTTTACGGCGCCGACTGATGAGCCGGTCGCACGCGCCACCTCGTCTAACGTAAGCCCGGACACCTTCATCATCAGCAACACTTCCCGTTGCGATGCCGGCAGTTCCTTCAGCAAGTCCGGGAGCGGCTGCTCCTGCTTTGCCGGGGCGGCTGCGGCACTGTCCAAGGCTCCGTCATCGGCAACCTCGTGCAGATTCGACCTCCTCCGCCTGCGGTACCCATCAATGCGGGTACGATGCGCAATCGCGTAGACCCAGGGCAACAGCGGTTCCCCGGGCCTGTAGGTTGCGCGGGCATTGTGCATGCGTAGCCAAAAATCCTGCAACAAATCCTCTGCGTCGGGCCGGTTTCGGACCTGAGCGAAAAAGAACTGGAAAAGCTGTTGGCTCAATGCATCGACCAGCTGTCCGCCCGCGTCCGCATCGGCACTCTGGTAACGCATCATAAGGGTTTCTAACGTGCCCGTGACGCGACTCCTTGCGGGCCTGGCAGTGTCTACCGGCACTCCTCACCTTGTCTTTCGAAGATCTGCACAAAATGGTTACGCATGGAGCGGCCAAATCGGATGCCAGGCACGGTTCCAGCTTCGAGATTCCAGGACCGGCGCGCGAAGTTCGAGCTTGTGTGATTTTAGCGAAATTGGGGCAGATCGGGCGGAGCAAGTGGTTCAGGGCCGGGCTCGTGGCGATTGGCTGTTAGCTGTCAACTTTCAGCTATCAGCCGTCAGCGCTTAGCTCTCAGCTTTTAGATACTTACGTTTTCAGTGTTGAACAAAACGCGTAGCAGATTTAAGCAGCGGCGTGCAGCATGTTAAGGAGATGGCGAATCGAGGCATCCGCTTTGTGAAGGGCCAATTCGAACTTGCTTTTGGGTTGGCGCGTGGCCTCGGGTGGGTGCTGAAAGAGGCTGTGGGCCAGAGGACCGCACAGGCGCTGGTGGAAGAGGATGAAGAGAATCGCCACTTTGAGACCCTTGTCAGCAGCGCGCCAAGCAGCGATGGCGGTGCCGCCGTGCAAGAGCACTTCGAATAAGCGGATAACGCGCGTGTCCTGGATCTTGAGACCCGGATAGCGTACTGTGCCAACGGTCAGAGGGCGAGCCAGTCGCTGGAACAGGGAAAGTCGACAGGCACGTTCAGCCAGTGCGCCTGCTGGGTGGCGAAGCGGCGCGGAAGATGTGGTGACCGTGCTCGACCTGTTCGAGCGTGGCATTCAGTTTGCCTTTCCTCTGGCCATGCAGTCGTGTGCCGAAAATCTCGGAGATCTTGCTGGCGGTCAGGCGCCAGAGTCCGAGCTCGCAACTACGTTCGAAGAGCTGGTGAATCGGGAAAGTACGTTTGAAGATGAAGTTGCGGCAATACTCGACTTGACTGACGGCATAGAAGCGGCGCAGATTCATGGCGGCGCGCTCACGCCGGGAAAATTTCGGGCCCAGCAGTAGCGTCCAGTAGTTGAGACGCTGGAACGGAAGGTGTGGCCCTGTGGAGTCAAGCGCACACACTCGAGGCGAATGCCGCAAAAAGGGACGAAAGGGTTCCCAAGGGAAAGAAACCGCAGGTGTCGTTCCCTTCGATCGGCAGCCCATCAAAATTTCAAATATGTTTGGCTAGCGATTAGCGATTAGCGATTAGCTTTTAGCTGACATAATGTCGGCAGGCATGGGGCTGAAAGAATACGCGAACAAGCGGGATTTCTCGAAGACTCCGGAGCCGGGTCCGAACGAGGC
>JAFARV010000783.1 GCA_019245255.1 Acidobacteriaceae bacterium
ATCCAGGACAGCATCGCCCGGTCGCCGTTGTATAGCGGCCAGATCGAGGGCATCGGCCCGCGCTACTGTCCCTCGATTGAAGACAAGATCGTCAAGTTCCCCGATAAAGAACGCCATCAGATCTTTCTCGAGCCCGAAGGCCTCGACACTCACGAAATCTACGTAAACGGCATGTCAACCAGCATGCCGATCGATGTCCAGGCCGCGATGGTGGGCTCCATTTCGGGACTCGAAGATGCTGAGATGATTCGTCCTGGCTATGCCATTGAGTACGACGCGATCGATCCCCGAGAACTCAGGCACAGCCTCGAGGTCAAGGCCATCGATGGGCTGTTCCTGGCTGGTCAGATCAACGGGACATCGGGGTATGAGGAAGCCGCCTGCCAGGGCCTAATTGCCGGCCTCAACGCTGCGTGCAAGGTGAAAGGACTCGCCCCATTTTCGATTGCCCGAAGCGAGGGTTATACGGGGATCCTTATCGACGATCTCATCAGCAAGGGCGCCGATGAACCCTACCGCATGTTCACCTCCCGCGCCGAGTTCCGGCTGCATCTGCGCATCGACAATGCAGACGAGCGGCTCACTCCGTATGGCCGAAAGCTCGGGTTGGCCTCCGATGAACGGTGGCGGCGGTTTGCGCGGAAACAGGGTCAGAAGGGGCGCATCCTGGATTTGCTGAGCCGGACCCGTGCGGCATCTGTTCCCGAACTTGTCCCGCTCTCTTCGTCCGTGGATAATCCGTCGCTCGCCGTCTGGCTGCGACGGCCGGAAGCGGGCATGACATCCCTGTCTCGCTGGCTGGCCAGCCAACTAGGCGAAGAACCCGCCGAAGGTGTCCTGACGACAATTGAAACGGAAATCAAATACGCCGGCTACATCGCGCAACAGGAGCGCCAGATCCGGCAGCTTGAAGATGCCGAAAGCCGAAGCATTCCTGAGTGCTTCTCGTACGACATTCCCGGGCTTTCGAATGAAGTGCGCCAGAAGCTTGCCCGTGTCCGTCCCGCCACCCTTGGTCAGGCGCGCCGCATTCCGGGCGTCACCCCGGCCGCTATCGCCGTTTTGGACATTTACCTCAGCATGCCGGTTTGATGTTTCACGTGGAACGTTGAGTTCGTTCGGTAATGGGCGCAAATTCGATGTTTCACGTGGAACGTGGTAGGATCGACGAGTACCCCTCCCCCTGAAGAGAACCAACTTTGGCTCGCGTTATCTCTATCGCTAACCAGAAAGGCGGAGTGGGAAAGACAACCACCGCCATCAACCTGGCAGCTGCACTCGCAGCCTCCGAGTTGCAAGTGCTTCTGGTCGACTCTGATCCGCAGGGCAACTCGACCACCGGTCTCGGTATTGAGAAATCAGCAGAACGAAACACCTTATACCAGGTTCTCCTCCGTGAGGCGCCCATCACCGATGTGATTGTGCCAACCGAGTTTGAAGGGCTTTCGATCGTCCCCGCGGACCAAAACCTCGTGGCAACAAACCTCGACCTGGTCGACGCGCAAGAGCGTGAGATCCGCCTCACCTCAGCCTTGGAACAGGTTTCCAGCCGCTACGAGTACATCCTGATCGATTGCCCGCCTGCTCTCGATCTGCTGACATTGAACGCGCTCGTTGCTTCAGATGCCGTCCTCATCCCGATTCAATGCGAGTTCTTTGCCCTCGAGGGTATCTCGCAACTGATGGATACCGTCGATCGGGTCAAGGAGAGCTTCAATCCCGATCTTGTCGTCGAGGGTGTTCTCCTGACCATGTACGACGACCGTACGAATCTCACGCGGCAGGTGGAAGCGGACCTCAGGGACTTCTTCGGGAGCGAAGTTTTCAAAACGGTCATTCCTCGAACCATTCGCCTCGCCGAAGCACCTAGTTTCGGCAAACCAATACTCTCCTACGATCCGCGTTCGCGCGGCGCCGAAGCTTACATTCAACTCGCAAAGGAGGTCCTTGCTCATGAGCAAAGAAGTAAACCAGAGTCAGCGCAAAGCGCTCGGTAAGGGCCTTTCTGCGCTTCTGCCGTCCCGGACCGCGGGGCACGGCACCGACACCGGGCCTCACGCGAAATCCACCGCTGCTACTCCTGCCCGGAGCGCGCTTCCCGAAGCCTTTGAAAGCTTCGAGAGCATCCCGCTGGGCCACATTGTTCCAAGTGAGCATCAACCCCGCACCTCGTGGGACGCCGAACGTCTCGATGAGCTGGCTCAATCCATTCGCGCTCACGGGGTAATTCAGCCAATAACCGTGTGCAAGGTCGCGGCTGATCGATTCACGATAATCGCGGGAGAACGCCGTTGGCGCGCTGCCGGTCTAGCGGGGTTGAAAGACATTCCTGCCCTCGTCCGCACCGTCGAGCAGAATCGGCTGCTGGAACTCGCACTCATCGAGAACATACAGCGCGAAGACCTTAACCCGATCGAAACTGCGTTGGCCTTTTGCCGCCTGATCGAGCAGCACAAGCTCACGCACGACCAGGTCGCCGAGCGTACCGGAAAAGATCGTTCGACGATTACGAACTTTCTTCGCCTGCTGAAACTCGCCCCGGAGGTGCAGAACGACCTGATTCGGGGCGACATCAGTTCGGGGCATGCGCGGGCGTTGCTTGCGTTGCCAACTGCAAAACTCCAGGCGACCATCTGCCAGAAGATACTTGACGAAGGCCTTTCCGTGCGAGCCACTGAGAAGCTCGTCAAGCAGACGTTAGGTGATGCCGCTCCCGTAAACGGCCACGGCAAACAGAAATCGGCACCCGCCGGCGAACCCGATGCCAATGTTCGGGCGGCGATCCGGGAACTCGAAGCAGCTCTCGGCACTCGCGTCCGCCTCCTGGCAAAAGGCAATGGCAGCGGCCGCATCGAGATCGAATACTACTCGCAGGACGATCTCGACCGCATCTATTCCGTCATCGTGCGATCTTAACCAGTTCGTTCGGTAATGGCGGCTTTCAGCCCGAGCTTAGGCGCGCCGCTACAATGGAGGTACATATGCCAATCAAAGTGGGTATTAACGGCTTCGGCCGTATCGGGCGGAATGTCGTCCGTGCCGGAATCGATCGTCCTGATGTCGAGTTCGTCGCCGCCAATGA
>JAFARV010000841.1 GCA_019245255.1 Acidobacteriaceae bacterium
TTGCCAGGCCGATAGTGCCGCCGCGGCCCGATTTAGTTCAGCGGCTTAAGCAACAGCAACAGACGCAGCCTCGACCGGGAGCGCCGACTCCTGGTGCGCCGAGACCTGCTCCATCTGCGCCCGGACGTCCGGCTCCTGCTCCGGGACAGCCGATTTTCCGTGGTCCGGTCCGGCCCGGTCAGCCGGCGATGCGTGGTCCCGGCGGTCCTGGGCTGCCCGGTCAACCGGGACAATTGCGTCGCCCGGGGACCCGGCCAATGCACCCGACGAGCCCGCTACGCGCGGAGCCGTCGACCCCGCTGCCTACCGACACCCGGCGTCACCAAACGAAGCCGACCGTACGAGGCGGTCCGCGCAAGCGAGAGGACCGCGAAGAGGGCAATCTCCGCGAACCCAGCCGCCGTCAGGCAACCTTTGAGCCGCCGCCAATCGACCGTGAAATCACCATTTCCGAGGGCATCACAGTCAAAGAGCTTTCCGAGAAACTGGGCGTGAAGGCCAATCTGGTGATTAAGAAGCTGGTCGACACGAAGAAGGTGTTCGCCACCATCAACCAGACGCTGGATGTGAAGTTGGCCGAAGAGTTGGCCCGTCTGTTTGGCGCTTCCACGAATCAGGTCAGCTTCGAAGAAGAAAGTACGCAGGATCTGGAACTCGTGGAAGGCGAGCAGGACCTGGTACGGCGTGCGCCGGTGGTCACCATCATGGGCCACGTCGACCACGGAAAGACATCGTTGCTCGACGCCATTCGCCAGACCAATGTGGCGGCACGCGAAGCGGGTGGAATTACCCAGCACATCGGGGCCTACTACATCGAAAAGAACGGGCGAAAGATCGTCTTCATTGACACGCCGGGCCACCAGGCGTTCACCCGGATGCGCGCCCGCGGCGCCAAGGTGACGGATATCGTCATTCTGGTTGTTTCGGCTGATGATGGCGTGATGCCGCAAACGCTCGAGGCGATCGATCACGCGCGTGCGGCAGGTGTGCCGATCATCGTCGCGATCAACAAGATCGACAAGCCCGACGCTCAGCCGGAACGCGTCATGCAACAGTTATCCGATCGCGGTCTGGTACCGGAATCCTGGGGCGGCGACGTGGTGATGGTTCCTGTATCGGCAAAACAGGGCACGAACCTGGATCTGCTGCTCGAGATGATTCTGCTGGTAGCCGACATGCAGGACCTGAAGGCCAGCCCGACACGGCCCGCGATCGCCACTGTGCTCGAGGCCAAACTCGACAAGGGCCGAGGTCCGGTCGCAACCGTACTGGTTCGCAACGGCACTCTGCGTGTTGGCGACTTCTTCATTTGCGGCGCACTGTTCGGCAGAGTCCGTGCCATGTTCGACGACCGCGGGAATCCAGCCAAGGACGCCGAACCTTCGATGCCGGTGGAGGTCATCGGCTTTGAGAGCCTGCCCGAAGTCGGCGATACCTTCCAGGCGGTTTCGGATACTTCCAAGGCGAAACAGATCGTGATCTATCGCGAGGCTAAGGCCCGCGAGGTCGCCATGGCAAAGGGTGCGCGTGTTGCAACACTCCAATCTTTAAACGAGCAGTTCAAAGAAGGCGATCTCAAGGATCTCAACCTGATCATCAAGGCCGACGTGGGTGGCACCGCCGAAGTGCTCTCAGACACCCTGCAGGCCTTATCGAACGAGAAGATCCGGATTCGCGTACTGCGTGCCGGTGTCGGTGCGATCACGGAAGATGACGTCCTGCTGGCCTCAGCATCTGAGGCGTTGATCATCGGCTTCAACGTTCGCGCCGAGCGCAATGCGCAATCGACGGCAGAGCAGCAGAAGGTCGATATCAGGACGCACAGCATTATTTACGAACTGATCGACGACGTGAAGGTGGCGATGACCGGGCTGCTGGAACCGGTTTACCGCGAAACGGTACAGGGCCATGCGGAGGTTCGGCAGACGTTCAAGATCAGCAAGGTGGGAACCATCGCCGGCTGTTATGTGTCGGATGGCGTGGTCCGCCGTGACAGTCAGGTCCGGCTGATGCGCGACGGCGAGTTGATGCATACGGGCCGTATCGAGGCCCTGAAGCGCTTCAAGAACGACGCGAGCGAGGTCAAGAACGGCCTCGAGTGCGGTATCTCGATCGTCAACTTCAACGACATCCAGGAAGGCGACATCATTGAAGCGTTCGCGATGGAGCGGGTGATGCCGGAAGTTCCGCTGGCCGTCCGCTAGGATGTCTCCATAGGACGGAGGCCGTGCCTGTAACGGCCTCAAGCATCGCGCATGCCCGCAATCGGCGTCCTCACGCTCGAAATACTAGTCGAGCACTCGCACTCGCTCAAAGAAAAGCGTCACGTTGTTAAGAGCCTGAAGGACCGACTGCGCGAGCGCTTCAACGTGTCGGTATCTGAAATCGATCATCTCGATTCCTGGCAGGCGTCCGTAGTAGCGGTGGCGACGGTTTCGAAGGATCGTGTGCATGCCGAACAGGTACTCTCGGCGGTAGAAAACCACGCCGCCGGCATTCTGGGCGGCATGCTGGTGGGCAGCGGGGTGGAATGGCTCTAACCCTGCATTTTCCCGCAACGTACCAGTACATCGATAACGAGGCGTAACGCGCGAGAGCACGTAAACTCAAAAGTGGAGGTCCGAAATGGATACCCACCGGAACGAGCGTGTTTCGGAAGCGCTGCGTGAGGAGCTGGGCGAGCTGATCGCTTATGAATTGTCCGACCCTCGCATCGCGGACGCCACCGTAACCGAAGTCCTGGTTTCCCCTGACATGCGACACGCGCAGGTGCGGCTGCATCTGAGCGCTGAGGAAACAGAGCAAAAAGAGACGATCCGTGCCTTAGATGGCGCGAAGCACTTTCTGCGCAGGCAACTGGCGGAGCGCCTGAGCCTATATCGCGTTCCGGAGTTACATTTCGAGCCCGATGTGGCGGCGGGCGCCGGCGACCGCATCGAGCACTTGATGAAACGGATTCGTCGCGGCAGGCCGCGCGAGTGAGAGCCTGAGCGAACCTGTCATCAGTTTCCCAGAAACAGTGAGGCAGCGTTCGATGGCGGAGCCGTGGGTTCAACTACCGTCGGGGAAGCCGCCGCGGTGCGACACCATCGGGTAATGCGGGAGCGTTTCCGGCCGGGCTCGAGATGCGCGCCATCCGTCCGGGTAGGGGTTCAATCCATCGAAGAGAGGTGATTTAGATGCGGTGCCGTCGCCCACCAAGCGCTGAAGCACGCCACGAAGGCGATCGATGGCGTCCCCACCGAAGCGCGCCATCCAGTCCTCCTCAATGGCCTGAATCTTGTGATGGTACGCGTTCCCCCCGTGCTGCCCGTTTGCGGTCAGCGTAACAACTTTCACGCGGCTTGTGGATGACTCTGGCTTAACGCTCGCATACCCTCGTTTTTCAAGGAAGCCGAGCGCGACGGCGATGAGCTCCTTCGAGACACCACTTAAGCGCGGGAGATCCTGGACCCGGACGGGGCCGTCATTCAGCAGCCGCAACACATTGGCACTGATTGCAAGCGACAATTTCGAGTCGCGCTCGAATTCCAGAGCAAACAGCAACAGGGCTTTTGAGAGCAGCGCCGAGATGGGGAGTGCCGCATTTCGAGTCGTTTGTTCTAGCGCTGGCGAATCTTGCTCAATAGTCGAAAGTTGATTG